>MHEF01000142.1:34724-44437 GCA_001805125.1 Nitrospirae bacterium RBG_13_39_12 | reverse complement strand
AAATACGTGTAAGAGACCATAGCGATGTAGCAAGGATAGAAGTTGAGGAGAATAAAATTGAATTACTGATAGTCCCTGAAACGAGGAAAATGATTTCAAAACATTTAAAAACGCTTGGGTATAAATTTATTTCCCTTGATTTTGACGGCTATAAAAGCGGGAGTTTAAACAGAGTTTTAAAGGACAACAGGATATTTTAGACTGTTTTGCTATAAAATTAAGCTCTTCTTTCCCTCACTTCTTGCTTTCTCACACTATCACCATCCTTTTTTTACAGAATATATAAGATTATCCCGCTGTTTTTAATATTTTATCAATAGTACCATGTGTAATATTAAATGTGACTACGCCGACTTGCTTTCAAAAACATAACTAAAACACTGCCAGACAACGCCTATGGAAAGAAGTTGTGTTGCAAAGTTATAATTTATAATGGAAAGCTCCTATTACTTAAAAGAGCTCTCAAAATGTGTCCGCTGCGGAAGCTGTAAAGCTTTTTGCCCTACTTATGATGAAGACCCCTCGGAAGCAACAGGTGCCAGGGGAAGGCTTGCATTGCTCTGGGGATTATCTTCAGGGCAACTTAAGCCATCACCTATTTTAAATGACCGTGTTTTCAGCTGCACCCTATGTGGTGCATGCTCAGGGCTATGTCCAACAGGAATTGATATAAAAGAAATAATATACCATGGCAGAAATCTACTTAAAAAAACTGACAAGAAAAGAAGGTATCTCCGTCTCATTACAAGTTTCTCAACAAGAAGGCCTAAATTGAGTTTCAGGCTTCTGAGTATTACCCAGCATATTTTATTTCCATATCTGATGAGAAAAGGTCTTCTTCCTTTCAAGCCTGAACTGTCTGAACACCATTCGAAAGACAGTCTACAGGTATATACAGTCTCAAAAAAGAAAGGTAGGGTTGCGCTTTTCAGTGGGTGTACAACTAATTTACTTTTTCCATATTTAAAAGAATCGCTTATTAATGTATTACAAACACTTGGCTATGAGACAGTCCTTCCAGTGGGTGAAGTATGCTGCGGTGCTCCCTTAAGGACTCTTGGGATAGAAGAAGAGGCTATTGAACTTGCAAAAAAGAATCTCGGAATATTCAGCAGGCTGAACGTTGAGGCTATCTTAAGTCTTTGTCCAACTTGTACGCTTTCAATTAAATCAGAGTATCCAAAGCTTATAGGCAAAGGAATGGATAAGGTAACAGACATATCGAGTTTTTTTATCGATAAATTAGACCCTTCTCGATTTCGGTCTGTTTCTTCCGACATAAAGAGTGCGGTTTATCATGACCCCTGCCACCTTAAATATGGGCTGGGCATTGAGAAAGAGCCAAGAGAGATTATAAGAAATACCGGTGTGAATTTATTAGAGACAGAAGAAAACAGATGTTGTGGTTTTGCAGGTACTTTTAGTATATCAAATAAAGATCTTTCAGAAAAGCTTCTTGAAAAATGCGTCAGGGAGTATATGAAGATAGAGCCGGAAATGATTATTACCACCTGTCCGGGTTGTATGATTCAACTGTCAAAAAAGGCTAAAAACAAGCCTGTTCTACACTTGATTGAGGTCATTGAGGAAGCATTGCTCCCGCAATCCTGATCCTCCAATAATGTCTAATCAACAGAAGGTCATTTAATACAGACATTTATGCTTCCCTGTATTTACTATAATTAGTGATACTTTCGTGCACTACAACTTTTATAAAACCTGTAATTGGAACACACAATAACATCCCTAGTACTCCAAATAATTTCCCCCCGATTAGGACTGCCAGCAAAACTGTCAGAGGATTCATATGAACGCTTTTTGCCACTACCAAAGGTTGTATAAGTACATCGTCTATTAGCCTTATCAAAACGAACGCAATAATTATATAAAACACCATGTTAAAATTACCTGTTTGCAGTATTGATACAACAACAGCTATTGTGGCTCCAACAACCGGTCCAAAATATGGTATCAGGTTTGCCAATCCGGTAAAAACCCCGATTATAAAAAAATATTTAACATCAAGTAACCACAAGGCTAAAATTGATAACAGTCCCACTAAAGTTGAGTCAAGCATCTGTCCGCGTAGATAATTTCCAACCTGAATATTTAATTTATGAAATAAATAGAGACTAAACTCAAAATATCTATTAGGCAAAATACCTACAAATGCCTTTTTAAAAGCCCGTCCGTCTTTCATTATGAAAAAAACTATAAAAGGAGTCAGAACCATATTTGTGACCACAGAAGCTGCATCAAAAAAGTGAGTAAAAATCCAACCCCCTATCCCGGCAGTAGCACCATGTATTTTCCCCAACAGGTCTAAATCCCTGACACCCAAGAAAGCAAGATTACTGACAAGAAAGTTT
Source organism: Nitrospirae bacterium RBG_13_39_12 (assembly GCA_001805125.1). Taxonomy (GTDB): domain Bacteria; phylum Nitrospirota; class Thermodesulfovibrionia; order Thermodesulfovibrionales; family SM23-35; genus RBG-13-39-12. The sequence continues at coordinate 42,068 of MHEF01000142.1, read as the reverse complement.
TCAAAACGTGAAATCACTATTTCAGCCTTTTCATTATTAAAACCACTATGAAGTGCTCTCATCTCTTCAGATAAAACTGGTACAAAAACGAATGATAAGACACCAATAACTAAAAATATAAACAAAAATATTGTAGCAGTTGCAGATAATCTACTCATACCACGGGATTCAATAAAACTTGCAATTGGTTCTAAAATATATGCCAGCAGAGCAGAGATTATCACTAACTTCACTATGTTAGAGATAGCAGAAAGAAATGCTATGATTACCACAGAAATAATTAAAATTAGGGTTATTTTACCAACGTTACTGCTGCTGTTTCCCATATGTTTTCATTAGCTGTTTAACTGTTCCTTTTTGCCAGCGTACCCCGTTTCTTTAACTTGTTCGTTAGTTCTCTTCAAACGTTCACCAATAGTCCAGGCAAGCTTGAATAAAATTTTACCTCCCAGTTTTGGATCTCTTTTAACAAGATCAAGCAGTTCAGGTTTAAAAAAACATAACATTTCACAGGGTGCTTTAGTAACAGCCGTCGCGCTTCTCGGTGACTCATCGAGTAGAGCCAGCTCTCCAAAAAAATCACCCGATTTCAATTCCGCAAGCGCCTGCCTTTCTGGTCCACATACAATTTCTACAATGCCCTCCACAATAATGTACATCCCCAGCCCAATATCACCCTGGTTAAAGATTACCTCATTTTTTTTGTACTCTCTCTGATGTAAAATACGTTTAATCCTCTTAAGTTCTCTATTAGTTATATCCTGAAAAATAGGGATCTTTAAGAGAATATTATCTATACTGTCTGTTTCCTTTTTGTGAAACTTAAAAATATTTTCCCAGAGTTTATTCATTTAAATATCCTCATATTAATTCTAACAGATTAAATTTGTTATATTCATCCATATATAATCACAATTCATTAAAATGTTTCAACTCTGTTATAATAATAATGAATTTCTTCACAAACATTGCTCAACGGTTTTTTAAACAACAGGGAGAAGATCCTGAAGATACAAAGACTATAAATACCCATTTAAGCGCCTTTTTCATATATAAAGAGTAAAAAAGATGCGTTGTTAAGGAGAAAAAATGCCGATTTATGAATATAAATGTTGTAGCTGCACTAATGACTTTGAGAAGCTTGTCTTCGGTACCCAGGAAGTCAGTTGCCCAAAATGCAATTCTAAAAATGTAAAAAAGAAAATGTCAGTTTTTTCTGCCGCAGGTACTCAAAAACCTCTTGCCGGTACATCGTCAGGTTGCACATCCTGCACTAAAACCACTTGCAGTTCGTGCCATTAAAGAAGAAAATCCCAAGAGCTAACACTGTCTAAAAAGTGTCAGAAAGAATCTCCATTTTTCTTTAAATGATTTTGACAGTTTGACCCCAAAAACATACTCTTATGTATTCGGACAATTATAAAAAATCGGTTAACTGAATTTACGGTTCTATTCTGATAAATTAGTAAAAACTATATAAATCTTTATTTATTCAGGCTGCCGGAAGGGATTTTCTTTCAGAACATGGGAAAGTTTTAAAGGTCTTTCCTCAAACACAAATACTGCTACACCTCTCTCTTCCTTCTTCTCTCCACTGACTGTCCAAGTGCCTTTCCATGAAACAGTAATTGAAACAACAGAATCTTCTATCTCAACCCATGTCGGGGTAAACGTAAGTTCAGCACTGTCAAAAATTTTAATATCCGTAATTAGTTCCCTGTAACCATCTTTTGTAAAATTACTCTCGAGTGTTGCGCGATTATCATTAATATAAGCATCTATAACAATCTCAGCAAGTGTGAATGCTTCTTGTGTTATCTTTGAATCCTCAGAAACCGGCTTGACCTCCTTGCTTCCGCAAGATACAAGTAAGGTAATTAAAAGAAAAATTGCAAAATTTCTAAATATCAATATTTCTCGCCTCAAGTGCATGAGCAGTAATAAATTCCTTTCTGGGTTCAACCTTATCCCCCATTAGTGTTGTAAATATACCTTCTGCCGTTACAGAGTCTTGTATTGTAACCTGAAGGAGTGTCCTTTTATCAGTATCCATTGTCGTTTCCCAGAGCTGTTGGGGATTCATTTCTCCCAGACCCTTGTATCGTTGGATAGTTAGTCCTTTCTTAGCCGTTGAAAGTATGAGCTCAAGAAGCTCTTTGCTTGTTGTAACCTCCTTCAATTCTTCTTTTGTCTGTATTCTGTATGGTGGGTTTCCTAAATCCCTCACGATGCTGAAAAGATTTACAAGTTCTCTAAACTCAGGAGATGAGAGAAAGTTGGTATCCAGTTTAAGTTTATAGTTATGCCTTCTGATCTCAACTCCATATGTCTGATGTTCTTCATCAAGCTGAATCTCGCCTATATTCACTCCCTGGTATTTTTCTTTTATAATACTCAGTAATCCTTCAACTTTAATCCTGTCTTTCAATGTATCCCTGTTAACATCTGAAGAAAGTATAAAAAGCAGTAATTGCGGATCATTTCTTCTGCTTTTAAACCACTCTATTACTCTTTCAAATTTATATAACCTCTTAATATGAGTAATAAGTGACTTTCCCTTGATCATCTGACCCCCTATATGAATCTCGAGTTCATCTGATGCAAGCTCAAAAAGCATGCTCAGCATCTCTTTCTCATTCTGTATATATTTCTCTGTCCGGCCTTTCTTTACTTTAAAAAGTGGCGGCTGGGCAATGTAAAGATAGCCCTTCTCTATTAGCTGTGGCATCTGTCTGTAAAAAAAAGTCAGCAGTAAAGTCCTTATATGTGCACCATCAACATCAGCGTCCGTCATGAGTATAATTTTGTAATATCTTACCTTCGTTATATCAAAATCATCAGGCCCTATGCCTGTGCCTAAGGCCGTAATAAGCACCTTTATCTCTTCCGAGCCCAGCATTTTGTCAAACCTTGCTTTCTCGACATTAAGTATCTTGCCCCTGAGGGGGAGTATAGCCTGTATACGCCTGTCACGACCCTGTTTTGCAGAACCACCTGCAGAATCACCTTCAACAATGAACAGTTCGCTTAAAGCAGGATCTTTCTCTGAACAATCTGCGAGTTTCCCTGGCAGTCCGGTATCCTCAAACGCCCCTTTTCTTCTTGTAAGTTCCCTCGCCTTTCTTGCTGCATCCCTTGCTCTTGCTGCCTGAAGAGCTTTTTCAATAATTTTTCTTGCTACAGATGGGTTCTCTTCCAAATAAGTTCCAAGGCTATCATTAACTATTGATTCAACTAAGCCTTTTACCTCGCTGTTACCGAGCTTCATCTTTGTCTGGCCTTCAAATTGAGGTGAAAGAAGCTTAACGTTGATAATAGCAGTCAGCCCTTCCCTAATGTCCTCTCCTGATAATGATTCTTTGCCATTTTTCAGGAGACCTGATGAAATAGCATAACTGTTTACCGTCCTTGTAAGAGCTGACTTGAACCCGCTGAGATGAGTTCCCCCTTCCTTTGTATTAATATTATTGGCAAAGGTATAAATAGTTTCTGTATAACTGTCATTGTACTGAAGGGCAACTTCAACTATAACATCTTCTTTTTCTCCAGATATATAAACAGGCCGTGGATGAATGGTATTTTTGTTTTTATTGAGGTGCTCTACAAAAGATACAATTCCACCATTGTAATGGAATATCTGACTCTTTTCTGTCCTCTCATCTGAAAGACTTATCTTGAGGCCTTTGTTAAGAAATGCCAGCTCTCTCAGCCTTTGCGACAAGATATCATAACTTAAGTCTAAAATTTCGAATATCTCAGGATCAGGTTTAAATGTGACCTTAGTGCCCCGGCTTTTTGTCTTCCCAACAAGACTGAGTAAACCCGTCGGCTTCCCTCTCTCATAATGTTGTTGATAAACATTCCCATTCTGCTTTATCTCCACGTCAAGCCATTCCGAAAGCGCATTCACTACGGATACACCAACACCGTGCAAACCACCTGATATCTTATATGCCTTTGATTCGAATTTTCCGCCTGCATGTAACTCTGTAAGCGCAATCTCCGTAGCAGACCGCCCTTCAGGATCACCTGGATGAGGGCCCGTCGGTATCCCTCTTCCATCATCTATTACAGTACAGCTTCCATCTAGATGGATAATTACATCTATTTTCTTACAAAACCCTGACAGAGCCTCATCTACGCTATTATCAACTACTTCATATACCAGGTGGTGCAAACCCTCTATACCTGTAGAGCCTATGAACATCGCAGGTCTTTTCCTGACAGCGACCAGACCCTTGAGTATTTTTATATCTCCTGCAGTATACGACTCTTCCTCATTTTCGTTTTCTTCCATTTTCCCTCTCTACTATAAAAGCATTATTCTATGGATTTAAAGGAACTTTAACTAAAACATTTTCGTCACTTTTAAATCCTCATCGGCATGATAACGCATTTATAGTCTTCGTTCCCACTCTCTTTTACAAGTACCGGACTTAACGGGTCCTGAAGCTCGAGTACGACTTTCTCTTCTTTCATTGCTCCAAGAACATCAATAATATATTTTGCATTAAACCCGAGAGATAGTTTATCCCCTTTATATTCTATTGCTACTTCTTCCCTTGCCTCTCCAATATCCGGATTTGAGGATGAGACAACTAATTTATCTTCTTCAATATCAAACCTAACAGCACTGGCTCTTTCTCTGGACATTACTGACACCCTGCGTAATACCTTCGCAAACGTATTCCTTCCTATGAACATTTTCTTCTCATTTGTCCGTGGGATAACATTCTCATAGCTAGGGTATGTCCCCTCAATAAGCCTTGTCAGAAACTGCACATTATTTACACTAAAAAGCATGTGTTTTTCTCCAATCAATATCTTGACTTTATCTGTTTCCGCTTCTACCCCTTCTACTGAGTTTGACGGTCGTACACCGAGGAATCGCCTCAACTCAGACACAGCTTTTCTGGGAACTATTATCTTTTTTCCTTCCTTTACCTCTGCATCCATGTATCTATCTATTATTGCAAGCCTGTGACCGTCTGTTCCTACAATGGTAAGCGATTTATCATTTGGTTTTGTGTGAAACAGAAGGCCGTTTAGAGTATATCTTGTATCGCTTTCTCCAGCAGAATAGATTGTCTTTTCTATCATCTCCATCAGTATCATGGCTTCAATATTCATCTCTTCAACATCTCCCATTCCCGGCCAAGCCGGAAATTCATTTGATGGAAGACATGCAAGCTTGAAGGAACTGGTACCTGCTTTTACCTTAAGCCATTGCTCATCAACTGATTCAAATGATAAATCCCCCTCCATTTCCCTGACTATTTCAAAAAGTTTCCTGGCAGGGATGCATATCTTTCCTTCTTTCTCAACCTTTACATCTATCGGTTCTTTCAATGCGGTTTCGATGTCAGTGGCAATTATATATGAACCATTTTTGTTTGCATCAAGAAGAAAGTGGCTCAATATCGGCATTGTGTTTCTCTTCTCTGCTATATTTTGAATGTTTGACAGCTTCTCCTGCATTTCATCCCTTGATACTTTTATCTTCATAATCCCTCCCGCTCTCTGCGAATCACCTAATATTTGTAGGCATACTTTATACTTTTATTTTTCGTAAAAGGTGTTCTACTGTCCTGTTAAATGACTCATCTTTTGTTCTCTTGTCTTCAATTTGCTTAAAAGCGTATATAACGGTTGCGTGGTCTTTACCACCAAAATTTTTTCCAATATCACTAAGAGACATTGAAGTCAGTTGTTTGCTTATATACATTGCTATCTGCCTTGGTAAAGCAACTTCTTTAGTTCTCTTCTTTGCTTTTATATCAGAAAGTTTAAGAGTGAAATGTTCACAAACTATCCTTTGTATCTTATCTATTGTAACAGGCTTTTCGTCTTCCTCTATAATATCTCTCAAAATATTTTTTGCCATCTCTATATCTATCATTCTGCCAGTCAACGAAGCCTGGGCACCTAATCGGATAAGGCATCCTTCTAATTCTCTGATATTCGATTTTACTTTTGATGCAAGGTAGTAAGCAACATCATCTGAGATGTTTATCTTTTCCATTTCGGCTTTTTTGAGTAATATAGCCATTTTTGTTTCTAATTCAGGTGGTTGAATATCTGCAATCAGACCCATACTAAATCTTGATCTGAGTCTGTCTGTAACAGCACCTATTTCCTTAGGTGGTCTGTCGCTTGAAATCACTATCTGTCTCTGTTTTTCATAAAGTGCATTAAATGTATGGAAAAATTCCTCTTGTGTCTGTGTCTTATTTGCTATGAAGTGTATATCGTCAAGAAGTAAGAGATCAACATTCCTGAACTTCTCCTTTAGTTCTCCCATTTTCTCGTGTCTTATCGATGACACAACCTCATTAGTAAACTGTTCTGCGGAGACAAATATGACTTTTGTTTCCATGCCCTTGTCAATCACAGCGTTTCCAATAGCATTTATCAAGTGTGTTTTACCAAGACCAACTCCTCCGTATACGAATAGTGGATTGTATGTTCTGCCTGGAGATTCTGCAACAGCCTTTGCAGCTGCCTGAGCAAACTGGTTGCTTGGTCCTATCACGAAATTCTCAAATGTATATTTAGGATTAAGATATATACCCTTGTTCGCAAGTTTCTGTCTCCTATTTTCTAGCCTCATGTCTATCTTCTTAACAATAGGGTCTGTTTTCTCTACCATTCTATAACGCACAGTTATAGGACCTTCTATAACGCTTTCTATCGCTTCTGCTACTACTTCTGGATAATTGTCTTCAATCCAATCTTTAAAAAACTTATTAGGAATATCTATAGTTGCCTGCTGTTCTTTAAGCTGAAAGAGTTTAATAGGTTTAAACCACAACTCAAATACACTAAGACCTACTTTCTCCTCAATCTTGCAGAGACTTTTTTTCCATATGTCTTCTACGGTCATATAAATTCACCATTTAATTAACAATTTACTAACAAATGTTAGTAACCTTAAGGAAGGTGTAAACATTATATCCAATACCATGTGTTAAGACAAGATAATCTGTTAGTATTTTTTTTATTATGTTAACAACAGAACCAAAAACATAATTCTTTTAGTTTTTTAACCTTTTGCTACATTTCTTACTAACATCAAAAACTGGTATTTATTACTATCTAAACCCCAGTTTCAACTTATTAACACTTCCTACTACAACTTCTACTAAAGAATAAATATTATATTATAGTAATAGTAAACAACAAAACTTTTTATCTTTTCTTCAAACAAGCTTTCATAAAAACATCTATATCGCCGTTAATTACAGCATCAACATCCCCTTTTTCAACACCCGTCCTATGATCTTTCACAACTCTATATGGTTGAAGAATATAAGACCTTATTTGGTTTCCCCACGCAATACCTTT
>MHEF01000142.1:32369-34597 GCA_001805125.1 Nitrospirae bacterium RBG_13_39_12 | reverse complement strand
ACAACTATTCCAGTGGGCAAGTGGGTAATTCTTACAGCAGAGGATGTTTTATTTACATGCTGTCCTCCTGCTCCTGAAGCCCTAAAAGTGTCCATTTTTATTTCATCCTCTTTTATTTCTATATAAATATCATCCTCAATCTCTGGGTATACAAGAACAGCTGCAAAGGAAGTATGCCTTCTTTTGTTTGAATCAAAAGGAGAAATCCTGACAAGTCTGTGTACTCCTGCCTCGCCTTTCAAGTAACCATATGCATAAGGACCAGTTACTGTTATTGTAGCACTTTTAATACCGGCTTCTTCACCTGCTTGAAAGTCAACAATCTGGATATTATATTTATGTATTTCAGCCCATCTAAGATACATCCTCATTAGCATTTGTGCCCAATCCTGGCTTTCTGTACCGCCTGCACCTGGATGGATGGTAAGAATAGCATTGTTTTTATCCATTTCTCCGGAAAGAAGATGCTGTATCTCAAGTGATTCCAAATCAGTTTTTAAATCTTTAATCTCATTTTGTAAGTCAGCAAGAAAGAGATTCCCACTTTCTTCATCAAGTATATCTATCGATTCTTCCAGGTAAGATAATTTGTCAGATAGTGATAAAAAATGAGAGACAATGTCCTCTGTTTTTGATTGTTTTTTTAATAGTTCCCGAGTTAACCCGGGAGAAGACCATACTTCTTCTAAAGCTAGTTCCTTCTTAATCTTTTCAATTTCTTCTTCTAATAAGGGTAAATCAAAGATAACCTCTTAAGGATTCAATCTTGTTTCTAAGGCTTAGTAACTCTTCTTTTAACTCGTTCTGTAAAATCATGCTACCCCCTAAATCCCTTCTGGCCTTGCCAAATAAGGTTTGTCAGTATTACTACAGAAAAAACAATCCATATATAAGAAAAGAGATCACCGAACTTTGTATAAAAAGTCATGGTAGAATCACCCGCAACATCCCCTGACAATATCGTCTTTTGAAAAAGATTTGTTCTTGAGATAATCCTCCCTTTACTGTCAATAAAACCTGATATACCTGTGTTTGCAGCCCGTATTAGAGGTTTTCTGTTTTCTACTGCACGAAAAACTGCCATGCTGAAATGTTGATAAGGTCCTGTTGTATTTCCAAACCATGCATCGTTTGTAATATTTAAAATAAACTCTCCACCGTTTGAGAAAAATTTTCTTACAAGGCCTGGAAATATGACTTCATAACAGATCAAAGTTGCAAAATCTCCAAATGGGGTATCAGCCTTTAAGTATTGACTGCCGTGAATATAATCCCCGATACCTGCAACAAGTTTATTTATGAAAAAAAGGAACTTATGCAGAGGGACATATTCCCCAAATGGAACCAGGTGTATTTTATCATATGAATAGACTATCTTTCCATCTGTATCCAGTAAAACAGCGCTATTTGATAGTAAATACCTTTCACCCGTCTTTCCTTTTATAAGAACGCTTCCGAAGAGAAGATAAGTATTAAGCTGTCTCTGGAAATCGACAAGCTCTTTGGTATATTCGCTGTTTGTTCCAAAGAAGAATGGAACTGCTGTCTCCGGCCAAACGATTATAGCGGGGGAGTGAAAAGAAGTTTCAAGAGAGAGCTTTCTATATGTTTGTGTCACAGCATTTTGATAATAAGACTCCCACTTTTTATCCTGTTCGATATTTCCCTGTATGATGCTTGCCTTGAAAAGTCTACCTGGTTTTTCTTCTCCGAGTTTTATTTGCCCGTATATAATGGTTGAGATGATGAATAACGAAAGAACAATATATCCTATAACCGTCTGGGATAAAGGGAAGAGAGGCATGTCCTTTAACCTGTTTTTTATAAGAAATATGTCCGCTAATGCTCCATTTACAGCTACAACAAGAAAAGATATTCCATAGATGCCTGTTATATCCGCAATCTGGATAACAGAAAGGAACTTATATTGGCTATATCCTATGCTGGACCATGGAAAACCGGTAAACAGGTAAGAACGCAGAAATTCAAGGACAACCCAGAATAACGGTGCTATAAAGAGAGCTGGAAGCTTTGTTCTTTTTATAGTTACAGAGAATAAAAATGCAAAGAGACCGGTATATAGACTGAGATAGAGACAAAGTAAAATAACAATAATAAAACTTACAGCTAAAGATATACCCCCATAATTATTTATAGAATGATATATCCAGTAAAGAGTACCCAAGAAATAGGGAATGCCGAGAGAAAGACCAGCCCTGAAGGCCTGC
>MHEF01000142.1:21864-32111 GCA_001805125.1 Nitrospirae bacterium RBG_13_39_12 | reverse complement strand
TATTTTTTCTTGACAAATTAGCTTGTTTTAAGCTAAAAATTGGATATATGGTCAAATTCAGGCTTTCTCTCCTGCTAATTGTAATATTATTTTTTATAGTGACGACGTATGCATCAGATTTTAAAGATGATAGGTCAGATAAACAACCTGTAATTTCTTCCCTGTCCGATAATGAAACAAACAATAGATTTATTTATACAGTATCAGATTATAGCTATAATGAAGTCGCTGATAAGGCTGTTAAAAAAAATATTACACTTTTTAAAGATAAGTTAAAAGAAAAATTTTCAATCTGGCTGAGCAGATCGGGGAAATATCTCGAAATGATGAAAGGTATTCTTAAAGAAAAAAATATCCCTGAAGAGATTGTATTTCTCCCTCTAATAGAGAGTGGTTTTAATCCGTATGCCTATTCTCGCGCACGAGCTGTTGGATACTGGCAGTTTATTTCTTCCACTGCAAAAAGATATGGTCTCGAGATTAACTGGTGGAAAGATGAGAGGAGAGATCCTGTAAAATCTACTGTAGCAGCAGCAGACTATCTCAAAGACCTTTATGAAATTTTTGGCTCATGGAATCTGGCGATGGCTGCATACAATGCAGGAGAGGGGAAAATCCTTAGAGCACTAAACAAAACAAAGACAGATAATTACTGGGAACTATTAAATTCACGTTACATAAAGAGGGAAACCAAGAATTACGTACCTAAGTTCATTGCTGCAAGTTTAATCGCAAATAATCCGGAAAATTTTGGCTTTGAAGATATAGAGTATCATGCACCACTTAATTATGATGAGGTGAGGATAGATTCTGCAGTTGACTTTGAGGTCATAGCTAAATGCGCAGAAACTTCTGTTGAAGTGATAAAGGAGTTAAATCCTGAACTTAGAAGATGGTGCACGCCTCCTGATGTTTCTGAATATATTTTGAGGGTACCCATGGGTAAAGGAAATCTTTTTCTTGAAAATCTGTCGCAGATACGGGAAGAAGAACGTTTTACAGTTGATACATACAAAGTTATGAAAGGTGACACGATTATAAGAATCTCGAAAAAGACAGGTGTGCCTGTTAAGGTTATACTTGATCTAAATTCCTCAAAAAAGCTAAGACCTCTAAAAGCCGGAACAAGTATTTTTCTACCACCAAAGGACAAACTGGTATTAGACACAGATGACAGAGCAACAATAAGAAATAAGAAGAGGATAAAAAGGGATAAGTTTAAAAAGATTTAACTTGTCTTCTTTTCCAATAATTTGGTATTTGCCTCGTCAAAGAATGGTGAATTTGGAAACTTTGTGGTAAGTTCTTTGTATTTGTTCATTGCTTTATCTTTTTTACCTTCTTTTTCAAGGAGTCTACCGTATTCCATAAGAGCAAAATCCTTATAAAATTCAACTTTAAGGTTATATAAATTATCAAGTGTCTTCATTGCTCCAGGTATATCACCTTTCTTTACATAAACCATCGTTATCTTCTGATAGGCCAATGGTATAAGATTATCTTCGCTTGAGTATCTCTGTGTAAAATCCTTAAGTGTTGTCATTGCATCATCGTATTTTCCGAGTTCATAGTAACAGGCCGCAATATAAAATAATGATATGGGTTTCTTCTTTTTATCGTAAGCTTTTTTGAACAGATCCAGTGCTTTCTTGTATTGTTCTTCTTTATTCAGAGAGGGTTTTTGATATTCATTGTAATAGATCTTATATGCCTCATAGTCAAGAATCTTTGCCTTTTTATCCGAGGTATGGGAATATATAATGAAGCTGATAATAGCAATGAATGTAACAATTATGACAGCGCCGTACTTTAATACTGTCTTCTGATGTTCATCTATTATATCCTTCAAACTGGTGAGTTTATCTTTTACGTTTACCTCCACAGATGTCGGTTTCTTAGGAATACGCTTTTTAATCGGCTTTGGCATCAGTCCCTCCTTAGAACTTTCTCCACAAGGGCCTTTGAATATTCGAATATTGAATCAATACGATTTTCTTCTATTCCTGAAGCAAGAAGTATCCTGATGGCTTGCGCTTTTGTGATTAAATCCGCTGGGCTGTGGGCATCAGTGTTTATGCATAATGGGACACCAAATCTCATTGCTTCCTTTGCAACATATCCATTTGAAAGTGAATGGCCTTTTCTTGAGGTTATCTCAAGTGCTACACCGTTCTCCTTTGCGAGGAGAAGATCCTCCTCAGAAATAATACCAGGATGTGCAAGTATATCTGCGTTAGCTTGAATCGCTGCCCTGTTAGTACCTGGTGAAACAGGTTCTACTATTGTCTGACCGTGTACAACTACTATTTTAGCACCAAGGTGCCGGGCCTCTTTAACAAGCTCGTGTATAATCTGGGGAGGAACATGTGTAATCTCTGCGCCTGGTATAGCTTGTATGGAGATATAGCTCTTGAGTTTTTTAAGAGCATTCACAATCTTTGGTATTACCAGATCGATATTCGAAGAGTCGACATGGTCTGTGATTGCAATGGCTTTATAGCCAATTGCCTCAGCCCGCCTGATCAGCTCTGAAGGTATAAGTTCTCCATCGCTGAAAAAACTATGTGTATGTAAATCAATCATAGATTTTATTTAAAAAAATGCTATAAATATTTTATCAGAAATTTTTTCAAATAACTATCAATTCTTTAAATTAAATATTAAGGGAGGCTAACCCGTTGTTTATGTTTTAATGGGTTTTACTAAATATATTGCACATCATCTCTGTAACACCCCTGAAATCTATTTTTCCGCTTCCCATTGTAGGAAGTTTTTCTACGACAACTATTTTTTTGGGAAGGGCAATATTTGGAAGATGATCTGCCATCTGTTTAAGCATCTTCTTTTCATCTATTTTTTTAGTAACTACAGCGATTATCCTTGCTCCTTTCAGCGCATCTGGTATCTCGACAACACAGCAGGAAATACCTTCGGGAAGGAATCTTTCCATTAAGCTTTCCACCTTAACCAGTGAGACCATTTCACCCCCGATCTTTACAAACCTTTTCAATCTTCCTGCATGCCAGAGAAATCCGTCTTCGTCCAGGAATCCCATATCGCCTGTATCATACCAGCCGTGCCTTACTCGCATCGATGTCTCTTCAAAGTCATCAAAGTACCCTTTCATTAACAGGTCTCCTTTTACCATGATTCTTCCTGTCTCTCCAGTGCTGCAATCTTGACCAGTCTCGTAATTTTCAATTCGTATTTGTACATCAGGCAATATTTTTCCGACACTTCCCGGTTTGTTATTTTCAGGCGTATTTACAGAAATAACAGGCGATGTTTCAGTGGTTCCGTAACCTTCGTAAAGAGTCAAACCATGTTTCTCGGTAAACTCTTCCCGCAGCGCATCAGAGCATTTGTCAGCGCCGGCCACGATAGCACGCAGACTTTTAAAATTACCAGGTTCTGACTTGCGAAGATAGCCCCATATAAAACTGGGGGTGCCGACCATTATCGTTGGTTTTTCCTCTTTAACAACATTGCATATCATTTTGTAATCGATGGGATTTGCATATGAAACAATTGTCATTCCGTGATAGAGTGGGGTTAACAGGTTGACCGTTAGACCAAATACATGGAAGTAAGGAAGGTTTGCAAGCATAATGTCTCTACCGGACATTTCATATACCGTACTAAAACTTTTAATGTTCGATATTATATTGCGGTGGGTTAATTGTACAGCTTTGGGATCTTTTTCGCTACCGCTTGTGAATAGAATAACGAGATTATCATTTTCATTCCCTGCGTGAATGCCTTTGAGAATCAAAGGGACCGGCATTTTTTCTGTTATTGCTGCCTTAAGTTTGTCTTTAATTGAAATTTTTTCCAGGATATCTTCTATGAAAATCATTCCATCAATAATGGGGCAATTAATCTTCTCAAGAAGCGCCTTAGATGTGATGATTGTCTTGAAATTGCATTTTTTCTGCGCATAAACTGCGTTATTTGCAGCTCCTGTTGAGTAGTTAATCATAACAGGTATTCTAGCGCTCATTAATGCGCCGAGAAATGAGAGAGCGCACCCGGCAGATGTTGGTATCATAATTCCTATAAAGCCTTTCTCATATTTTCTAAACTTTTCTGCAAGTATAAGGGAGGCAATTAGGGCTTTGGAATAAGTAACCCTCTTGTCAGTGGAGCGGTCAATAAAAGCGAGCTTGCTGCCATGGCTTTTTGCAATCTGTACAAAATGTTGATGAAAAAGCATATTTAGATATCTAAACTATTCAGAAAAATATCATATGAATATGATATACACTTCAAGTGACAAATATATATTTATAATGCTCTTCTCTTTTTCTAAGACTTCTAAAATGTCAGGTTGAGTTGCACACTCACAATGTTTACGTGAGAATCAAATGTCCCTTTCAACCCGCCGCGAACGGCATCTTCACCTGTTGGAGTTTTATTGATCTCCGGGTCATTTATAAAGAGATGGGCATAGCCCAAATCAAAGCTAACTAGCTTTGAGAACTTATAGCCTACACCAACTGTTGTCCAGATGCGGTCTTCGTCAGGAATACGTGGAGTACGGTGTTTTTCATCTGCTACTGCAGATGTGTCATATGCAGTTCCGACCCTAAGTATCCAATTACTGTCGGGCAGGTAAGTTAAGCCGAGTGAATAACGGTAGCTGTCCTGCCAGTTTTCAGTGGTGACCGAATCGGGTTGGTAAGGATTATCGAACTTAACGCGCAATTCTTCAAAAAGACTCCAGTTTGTCCAGGTAAAATCAGCCATAACCATCCATTGGGGGTTAAAGCTGTGAAAGAAGCTTACAGAAAAACTGTCCGGCAGTTTGATATCTGCTTCAATGTCATCATCTTTGAAAACCGGGTAAGGATTTAGTCCGGCAGGGACATCAGAAAAATCAGCATCGCCCTTCAGAGTTTGTTTAATGCGGGAACGATAGGCTATTCCCATACGGGTATCTTTATTGAATTCATAGAGTAGCCCTATATTATAACCTACACCCCAGCTGTCACCTTCCAGACTTGCAAAACCGTCAGCCATCTGCGGGGTTAGACCAAGTGCGCCGGCAGGTAATCCAAGTTGACCAATTGCATCTAGCGTTCCAAAATCAATAGCGTTAGAAAGTTTAGCTTTAATATACTGTGCACTAAAACCAGCACCGATGCTCAAGTTATCGGTTATCTTGTAAGCTATAGCTGGATTTAAATTGATTGTAAGCACGTCTGACTCGATTGCATGGTAACGTCCCACCCATCTTTTGTCATAATCTGTAGCCAGGCCGAAGGGAGCGTTAATGCCTATTCCAAATGTAAACCTATCACCAAGTTTTTTACTATAATAAGCATTAGGCACGGCTTTGGTAACACCGCCATCCCCACCATTTCCACCAAGCAGGGGCATCCCGGTAACTCCCTGCAGTAAATGGGTCGAGTCCTCATTATCAAATTCAGCAGACGGCATTATAATATGTGTTCCTACGACAAGCTGTTGATCATTAAGGCGGGTTAAGCCGGCAGGATTATAGAATATTGTAGTTGCATCCTCGGCGTTTGCAGCTCCTCCAGCAAAAGCGTTGCCTAGACCGCTGACGCTTTGTTCGATAAGTGCAAAGCCAGCACCATGGGCAGAACCAGGGGTAATTAAAAATATAAAAAGTGGGACCAGGATAACTCCTCTAAACATAAAGATTGAAAATTTTTTCATGGCTATCCTCCTTATAGAATTTTTATTACTACTATTACTTGGCCTAAGAGATCTTTATTTATATATCAAAAACATAGAAAAGTAATCAAAATTTTTACTGATAGTAATTAAAACTGGTCATCAGCTAGATTTGGGTATATAGAATACCCGCTTATAGATCCATAGTCAAGAAAATATAAGAGGTTTAAAGATTCCATAAAATATTTTAAAAGATTTTTAAATAAAAAACATAAGCGGCAAGTGAAGATTGAAGACCAGTTCCTCTTGGGTCTTCAATAAGCATTGATTCTTTAGTATACAGATATTATCTGTATACCTCTTTGCGGTGGGCAATCCTATAAACCTTCACAATCTTTTGTGAATCATCAATTTCATAAAGCACTCTATAATCTCCAACTCTAATACGCCATCGTGAGCCACCGCCACTTAGTTTCTTGGAATTATGCGGTCTTGGCTCATCATATAGTCCCAGGATTGTTTCTTCAAATCTTGAAAATAGTTTGCCTGAGAAAGCATCAAGGTCTTTTTGGGCTTGTGGCATTAGTTTGACATTGTAAAGACTCAAGCGGCCTTACCTGCCTTGCGGCGCTTTGCAAAATACTCTTTTGCAGAAACAGACTTCCCTTTAACCTTTTTGGCTTTTTCAATCAAGGCCATATCAATTAGGTCTTCTCTTAACTCAGGATCGTTTATTACCTTTTCAAGAAAAACATCTTTTTCCTCGCTCTTAAGTGCCTTAAAAGCTGTAAAAAATACTTCTGCTGTTACCTGACTTGCTTTCAAAATCTCACCTCCTGTTTATAGTTTTGCTAATATTTTACCTCAATCTATCCCTAAAATCATTTGCCAAAATTATCTTCCTTTCCGTTTCTGTTATCCCATAAAGTCAAGTTTAGTGTCTGACCCCATAAATTGACGCATATTCCCCTCAATTATCTTCCTCTCCTCTGTTATCCCATAAAGCCCAAATATCGTCAATCTTTTAATCTGTGACGGCAATATCCTACTCAATCTTTTCGCTTGTCTGACGGCGAGATAGGGTTCTCTTTTTGTGAAACAATGTAGCCTGTCCCCTTAATAAGTTTTCTTATGGCACTTTTATCAAGAAACTAAGCCCATTTTTTTCTACCTCTTTTTTTCTTATGATATGTTCCTCAATAATTGCCTCTAGGGTCGTCATTGCTCCGCCGAGTACTATCCACTCCATGAGCCTGTCAGGCCAAATTCCGCAGGCAAAAGTAACGAGTTTTAGGTTTTTACGCGCAGAGTTATAAACTTGCTTCATGAAAGATGACCCTGAAAATTTCAACTTTTTTCTTAGCTCTTCAATTTGAGGATTAATTTTATTATCAATAAAAAATTGCAGACGGTTATGGAAGTTGTCCTCCCACGGGAAACCTTCTATTTCATAAGCGAAGTTATTTATAACTATCTGAAATGCTTTCATCTCGTCCCGTAATAGTTCTTTCAATTCAAGAACATCATGGAATGATCGGAATTCAAAAGAAGGAAGGTGTAAAGATAGAAGTTTATGTGCTAAAAGATTAGCCTTGTAATTAAGAAATTCAACTTTACTAAGAGCAGATCTAACCTGTATATCACTCAAAATACTTTGGAGGCCAATGTTGACAGTATCAAAAACAATCTCGCTATCAACACAAGGTATCTTTTTTTCGAAAGCTACTGCTCTCAAACAGAAAGCAGAGGTCAGCATCATTACGCGATTCGCAATCTCTACTGCAATAGGGTCGGAGTAGCGGGTAGGAGATTGAAAATCAAGCGAATGGAAAACTGAGGATAGTTCCGATATAGGATATTTTTTACGGGATACTTGCTCATTCAATTTTGTAGAAACATATTCTATAATTTGTTCAAGACTCGGAGTTTCCTTTTTTTTACCTGTGTCAATAATCTCAACTACACCTGCATCTACAAGAACCTTGATATCATCATAAATTTCTCCAGGAAGAAGATTAACTAAGTGCGCATTGGAAGTGGATTGAGCTCCTGTTTCCATATAAGCAATAACAAAGTTGTCAGCAGGTATATATAGCTTATCAAAGTAAAAGATACTATGTTTAAGGGAATTTAGATTAGGGTCATTGTAGAAGGAATGAAAGATAATACTTCTCATTATATGTCTTCCTGTAATTAAATATTAATAAAGCTCATAAACAATCTCATTTATCTTTTCATCCGTAATTGATATCTCTTTTTCAATCTTTTTACGTTCGGCTAAAGGTGGAATGGAGTTTTTCTTTTTGCAAATTCATATCGCTTCATCTTTCGAAAGTTTGTTTTAATTTTTTGTAAATCTCTTTTTGTGCCGCTCTCGGAAGTCGTCTGATACGCAACAAAATATTCAGTGCAGATTCACTGAGAGGTTGAATATTTGCCCGCCCCTGATTGCAGACAGAACACAGAACTCTCAAATTATCTTTATCGTTCGACCCTCCTTGACTTATCGGGACTATGTGATCGATATGCAATCTGAGTTTCCGATTCGGATTAAATGGGTCCCGATCACCGGGCCCCGCCCCGCATAATTGACAGGTAAACCCATTACGCTCCAATATTTCATTCCTGAGTTGAGGAGATATACCGCGTCCCAGCGTCGGAACTCTTTGAAGGCTTTCCAGAATATACTCGCCGGGTTTGAGGTCGTGCCTGTCGATATGGGAACGAATCTGCATGCCTTCCTCATCGCGCAATTCACGTATACGCCGAGCATACTCGCTCACCCCCGCCACTTTACGAAGTTTCTGCGTTTTTACGACTTTCCCGACATTCGTCTCGAAAAATGATCTCAGCTTGTCTCTCGCACCCATTTATAACTCCTCCTTTTTAGGAAATGAAAGAGCCGCTTTTCAAGGGATCGTTGATTTCTAGTTTGGCATTGCCATACCACCAAAGACTTCCACCCCTGCTTTTTCAACTCGGCAAGAGCTATGTTGTCTCTCCCGATATTTTGATTAATCTTCTTATTCCAGAACTTAATATTTGTCGACGGCCGATTGGAGCGTTTGCAATTTTTATGACCGTGCCAGAAACAGCCGTGTACGAAAATTACTTTCTTATGCCTCGGCAGCACAATGTCAGGTGTCCCCGGCAAATTCCGCACATGTAGACGAAAACGATAACCGAGACCATATACTATTTTGCGGACAAGAATTTCAGGTTTTGTATCGCCTCCTGAAATTCTCGACATAATCCAGCTTCTCTTGTTTTTGCTGAAAACGTCCGACATTTTTGTGCTCCGTAAGACAGGATAAGCGTGTAAACGGAATCAGCTATACGGGCAGCCAATACAGGCGGTACCGCATTACCTATCTGTTTAGCTATTTCTGTTTTAGAACCGATGAATTCGAATTCGTCGGGAAAAGATTGCAAGCGGGCGGCTTCTCTGTGTGTTATGGGTCTATGTTGTTGCGGATGCAGATAACGTCCCTTCTCGGGTTTAAAAAACTCTGTTCTTATCGTAAATGCCGGTCTATTCCACCAAAGCCGACCGAATAAATCCGTACCGCCGCTTGTTTTACGTATCCAGCACTTAGGGGTTAAATAGGGAGCTTTTCTTTGAAGATCGAATCTGTTCATCCCTTCTTTAGGTATGGATTTATATCGTTTTAAACTCAGCGGGGTTGGATTGCGTCCGAAATGGAGATCCAAGGGAGGCAGTTCCTTTCGTATTTCGGTACCTACAGGTTCCGGCAAATCAGCAATGGCATCACGCACAGTTCTCCAAGGAGAGGGATTTGTGATGAACTCGCCGAATTCTTCAGAGAAACCTTTCCGGCTTCCCTTGTCGGGATTGTAATGTGATTTTCTCGGCGGGAAAACAATTGCCGGATCTGCAAATTTACAACCGATAATGAATGCACGCCATCTTTTCTGCGGTACGCCGTAATCCGCCGAACACAAGTTCGCCCATCGAACCTTGAAGCCCATCATTCCTGCAACTCCTATAATTTCACCATGCTCAAAGGAATTAAGCAGTTGCGGGACGTTCTCCATCACAAATATGGAGGCTCCTGACATTTCGACTACATCCATAAAGGGACGCCACAAATGCTTTCGAGGATCACCGTTTCGTTTTTTATTTAAAAGACTGAATCCTTGACATGGAGGTCCACCTATAACCACATCGGCTTTAGGGATTTTAGTTTTGGGATTTTCAAGAATACCGATAATATCTCCAAAAATGCAATGATCTCCGAAATTTGTGTTATAAGTTTTTGCGGCGTATTCGTTAAAATCATTTGCCCAAACCGGCTCGAAGCGATGGCCGACCAACTTTGTGAAGCCAAGCGTCATACCACCGGCCCCGCAAAAAAGATCTATTACTTTGGGTCGAAATTGAACATCAGTTAGAGAGCCGTTTGAGCGAGCCTGATATACCGATTCCTCTTCGGCAATCAGCGAAAAAATTTCTTTATGATTATTATATTTCTTCTTTTTCATATTCATAGGAAGAGAACAGAATAAATCTTTTGCAAATAAGAATCATCTTGAAAAAGACTTTTAATACCGATAGAGTTTTCCATATCAGCCTATTTAATAATTTC
>MHEF01000142.1:0-21858 GCA_001805125.1 Nitrospirae bacterium RBG_13_39_12 | reverse complement strand
TTTAACATCTTTTTGTTATGGTCATGTTTTTTTCTATTATTGAATCAACCTGTGCCTCAGGATAGCCTTTCGAGAGGTAGTGGGTTTTGTCTTTTTCGAACTTTGCGATTAATGACTGCAGTTTTTCTCTGAATGACTCAATATCAGACATCAGACAAATTATATCACATCACATCATACTTGACCGTGCCAGTGTAAGTATATTCACCTCTTTGGCCCCGGCTTTCATAAGCTCTTTTGAACACTCTGTTACTGTTGCTCCTGTTGTCATAACATCATCAACAAGCAATAGGCTAAGTCCTTTTATATCTCCTTTTACCCTAAAAGAGTTCTTAAGGTTTGATAACCTTTCCTTTGCAGATAGTCCTATTTGCGGAGGTGTCACCTTTTTCTTTAAAAGAATATCCATCAACAGGGGAGTTCTCATCATTTTTGATATTACCATTGCCATGAGAAGGGACTGGTTAAAGCCTCTTTCACATAGTTTTTTCATATCTAGGGGAACTGGTACTATGCCGTCTGCAAATGGCAGGTCAAGGCTTACAAGCAACCTGCCGAGAGGTTTTGAGAGTCTTTTTACACGATTGAATTTCATCTGGTTAATCGCTTCTGCTAATGCCCCTTCATAAAGTCCGAAGATTATGGCCTTAGAGAATGGAGGTGTTTTTTTCAGGCATTGACCGCAGACCTTTGAGTATTGTGATGAAAATGGCATTGCACATATACTGCATGATGGGCCTGTGTATCTTTTTATATTAGACCAGCAAGAATGACAGATTGGTGAAAGTTTAAATGTGTCGGGTTCACTTCCGCATAATGGGCATTTGGAAGGATAAAGTATATTTAAGAGTTTCGAGATCAGGGTAAATTGATTATTAAAGGGGTGCCGCATTTGCCACATTTAGGCCCCAGAGAAAGTTTTTCAGTTAAAACCTTATTTTTCACCCCGCAATTTGAGCAGGAAATTATATGAAATTCGGGGAGATTGGTTTCCTCAGTGTCGGTCTGTGTTTCTTCGGTGAATGATTTCATGAAATCTGTGAAAACCGCATCTTTTTCCAGGAGTTCAACCCCCATACCGTTTTTGAGTGTTGACATAGGGGTCTTAATGCTTCTTCTAACAATCCCCCGCAGAAAAGAAGTCTTATTGTCTGGCATAACGAGTTCGATGTCGACTATCGTGTCAGGTGCGAACCCGCGGTTAGTCCTTATGAACAGACCATTTTCAGAAATATTGCTGGATATGCCTTTGTAGCTTATCCCGCCGGAGCTAAATCTGGCTTCAAGTCTTTTAGTAAACCTTGGATGTCTCTGGTATCCTCTTGTTCTGCCCATTAGAACTGTTTTTTGATCTGAATGAGCTGGTCTCTCCGCTGTCCGGTAGAAATCAATTGTACTTCTACTCCTAAAAGCTTCTCGATCTTTTTTATATAGGCTTTTGCTGCTCTTGGGAGCATGTTAAAATCTCTTATGCCTATGGTACTTGAATTCCAGCCCTTAATCTCTTGATAGACAGGTTTGCATTCCTCAAAGATGTTTATCTCTTTTGGGAACTCTTTATATAGCTTCCCTTTATATGTATATGAAGTACATATTTTTATAACATCAATATCGTCAAGAATGTCCAGTTTCGTTATCGCGATTCCTGTAAATCCGTTAATCCTTGCTGAATGCCTGAGTATGACCATGTCAAGCCATCCGCATCTCCTTGGCCTTCCGGTTGTCGCACCATATTCTCCCCCTTTTTCCCTGAGCTTATTGCCGAGAGAGCCTGTTATCTCTGTAGGGAATGGTCCACTGCCGACCCTTGTCGTGTAAGCTTTTACTATGCCAAGAACGTTTGTAATTTTCGTGGGCCCGATACCAAGACCAGTGCATGCTCCTCCCGCAACCGGACTTGATGAGGTTACATACGGATAGGTTCCGTGATCTATATCGAGGAGGGTGCCCTGTGCACCTTCAAGTAGTACATTTTTGTTTTTTGAAATCATCTTGTTTATCAAAATATCTGTATCAGCAATATATTCTGATAATTTTTCAGCATAAGCCATATATTCACTGAAGATGTCTTCAACATTAAAACAAGGAACTTTATAAAGGTTTTTGAGAAGGAAATTGATATCAAAGAGATTTGCCTTTAACTTCTCCTTAAATACAAGTGGTTGGAGTAAGTCAGCGACCCTTATTCCAGTCCTTGCCATTTTATCGACATAAGCAGGTCCTATGCCCCGCCCTGTTGTACCAATCATCTTTTTGCCCCTGAGCCGCTCTCGCTCCTTATCTATGGCAACATGGTATGGCATTATGAGGTGGGCATTCTTACTTAAAAACAGGTTTTTCCCCAGTTTGATTCCTCTCTCCCTGAGACCGTTAATCTCTTTTATTAAAGACAAAGGATCAACAACAACACCATTTCCTATTACACATATCTTGTTTTTATAGAGTATTCCTGACGGGATTAGATGGAGTATATATTTATCATCGTTAATGACAACGGTGTGACCTGCATTGTGGCCTCCCTGGTATCTGGCAACAATATCTGCCTTTCTGGAAAGAAAATCTACGATCTTTCCTTTGCCCTCATCTCCCCACTGTGAACCTACTATAACGACGTTAGGCATTTTGAAACCTCACTTATAGAGTAATCTGTTTTACTGAAAGGATGTTTGGTAGCCTCTTTATTTCCTCAATGATATCAGTTGTTGCAGGTGAATCTATGGTGACAACGGAGATTGCTCTGCCACCTAATTTTTCTCTTCCAAAGTGCATTCTTGCAATATTGATATTTTTTTTGCTTAAGAGTGTCCCGAGATTTCCTATAACGCCGGGTTTATCGTTATTGTATATAAACAGAAGTTCTCCTTCAGGTACAATCTCGACCTTAAAGTTGTCAATGCCTATAATACGGGGGTCTTTTTTGCTAAACAGCGTACCTGCAAAATAATTTTCCTTTTCTTTTGCCTTTACCATGATTACGATCATGCTCTGGTAATCACCTGCATCAGAGCTCTTGGTTTCTTTTACCTCTATACCACGTTCTTTTGCTATAAAAAGCGCGTTTACAAAGTTCACCGTTTCCTCAAGGATAGGTGTAAGGAATCCTTTTATCGCAGCTATCGTGACAGAGGCTGTGTCAATTTCAGATGCGTCACCCTGGTATTCGATCGTAATTACAGTGGCTCCACCTTCAAATATCTGGGCAGCAAAACTGCCAAGCTTCTCGGCAAGGTTTATATACGGCTGGAGCCTTGCTATTTGGTCAGAGGGAACAGATGGAAAATTTACGGCATTTCTTATGGTCCCATGGATAAGGTAATCTACGATCTGTTCTGCAATTGAAACTGCAACATTTTCCTGTGCCTCTTTGGTAGATGCGCCGAGGTGAGGGGAAGAGATAACGTTATCAAGTGTAATAAGAGGATTATTTTTAGGAGGTTCATTCTCGAATACATCGAGTGCAGCGCCAGCGACCTTGCCATCAACAAGTGCTTCATACAGGTCTTTTTCATTGATAATACCACCTCTTGCACAGTTGATTATCCTGACGCCGGGTTTCATCATTTTAATAGTGTCTTTATTTATTAGGTATTTTGTCTCTGGTGTTAAAGGAGTATGAACAGTGATGAAATCGGAGCGTCTGAGCAGTTCTTCAATATCAACTTTTTCAACACCCATGGCTTTGGCCTTATCTTCACTAAAAAAAGGATCATATGCGATTACATTCATTGCAAGTCCTTGTGCTCTTTTTGCGACCTGGCTACCTATGTTGCCTATTCCGATCACACCAAGTGTTTTGTTAAACAACTCTACACCAATGAATTTCTTTTTCTCCCACTTCCCTGTCTTCATTGAAATTGTTGCCATAGGTATCTGCCTTGCGAGTGCAAGCATAAGGGAAATTGTATGTTCTGCTGTGGTAATTGTGTTGCCGCCAGGTGTATTCATAACGACAATGCCTTTTTTTGTAGCTGCAACCCTATCAACATTATCCAGTCCGGAGCCTGCTCTTCCAATGACTTTCAGATTTGCAGCAGCATCTATTATCTCTGAAGTGACCTTAGTTGCAGACCTTATTATCAGGCCGTGGTAGTCGCCTATGCAGGATTTTAATTCCACGGGTTTCATTCCTGTTTTTACATCAACTTCAAGCCCTGATCTCTTTAAAATCTCGACACACTTTGACGAAATATTGTCGCTGATAAGAACCTTCAAATGTCCTCCGAAGCCATTAATAGTTCTTGTGCAACCGCAACCCCGGTGCCAAGTTTTATTTTAAAACCCATCTCCTTCAAAACCATCTCAATTCCGGCAATTGCTATTATAATATCAAACTTGTCTGTATATCCTAGATGTGCGATCCTGAAAATTTTACCCCTTGCCTTGTCCTGTCCCCCAGCTGCAGTAATGCCGTATTTCTTGCGAAGATTTTTATATACTTCCTGTCCATCTATACCGGTTGGTGTCATAATGGCTGTAACAGAGTTTGACGGAGATTCCTTGGAATAAAGTTCTAATCCAAGAGCTTGGACAGCTTTTCTAGTAGCATCCGCAAGTTTATGGTGTCTTTTAAACACATTCTTCAGTCCTTCGTCCTTTAGCATCTTCAGACTCTCATTGAGGCCGATAATCAGCGTAACCGGTGATGTGAAATTTGTCTGATTTCTGGCTAAGTTCTCACGTTCTTTCTTAAAATTAAAATAAAATTTGGGCAGCTTTGAGGTTTTTTCTTTTGCCCATGCCTTCTCACTTACACTTACAAAAGCAATTCCCGGAGGTAGCATCAAGCCTTTTTGTGAACCACCTACCATTATATCTATCCCCCATACATCTGTTCTAAGATCGTGAGCTACAAGAGCACTGATAGCGTCCACAATGAATAAGGTGTCACCATATTCTTTTATGATAGACGCAAGGGTTTTAATATCATGGTAAACACCTGTTGAAGTCTCTGATGCCTGAACAAAAACTCCTTTTATTCCCTGATTCTTTTTAAGTCTCTCTTTGACTATTTCAGGCTTAACCGTGTAACCCCATTCAACAATAATTTCTTCGACCTTCAGGCCATATGCCTGGCATATCTTTGTCCATCTCTCCCCGAATTTACCACCGTTTATAACAAGAACCCTGTCTCCTTTGTTAAAGAAATTATTCACAGCACCAACCATTCCACCTGTCCCTGATGAAGATAGAATGAGCACATCGTTTTTTGTCTGATATAGCCATTGAAGGCCTTTCTTTGCTGAATCAAGCACAGGAATAAAGTCAGGTGAACGGTGGTGTATTATCGGCGCAGCCATTGAAAGAAGCACCTCTGAAGGAACGGTCGTTGGACCTGGTGCTAATAAATAACGTTTTAGCATTAAAACTCTCCTTATCGAGATGTGATTCTTAATTTCTTGTGTCAGTCAGACGTTGAAAATTAGCACAATAAAGGGTATTTGGTCAAGGACAGCTACTTTACAATAGCTTAATACCGTGATTATAATTAAGTTTATGAAAAAGAAGGTATTTATTAGCATAGTAATTCTGCTCTCAGGGTTTTTTCTGGGCGGGCTTACATTCTACTTCCTCGGTAAGATCACCGAGCAGCAAAGGTATCTACCGTATACCGGTATCCCAAATGTTCCTCGTCAGACAATAGAAACCAGCAGAGCGTTCTCAGAGATTGTTAGTGCTGTTTCGCCAGCGGTAGTAAATATATCCACAACAAAAGTAATAAGAAGAGATGCAAAATCTTTATTTGAAGACCCTTTTTTTGACCTGTTTAGCCCTTTCCATGATTTTGGGATGACGAAGAAATGGAAGGAACAGAGCCTTGGTTCCGGAGTTATTGTTTCGCCGGATGGATACATAATTACTAATAACCATGTTGTTGAAAAAGGGGATGAGATTAAGGTGACCTTGTTCGATAGGAGGACTTTTAAAGGAAAAATAGTAGGTGCTGACCCGAAAACAGACATCGCCATATTAAGAATTGATGCAAGCAGTCTTCCGACACTATCATGGGGCGATTCTGAAAAATTGCAGGTAGGTGAATTTGTTCTTGCTATTGGTAACCCCTACAGCTTAAGCCATACAGTCACAATGGGGATAATAAGTGCAGTTGGTAGGGCTAATGTTGGGATTGCTGACTATGAGGACTTTATTCAGACAGATGCTGCAATAAATCCAGGAAATTCAGGTGGTCCGCTTGTGAACATAAGGGGAGAACTTATAGGGATAAATACTGCAATTTTTTCCAGAACAGGTGGTTATCAAGGGATAGGATTTGCGGTGCCCAGTAACATGGTGCGCCTTGTTATGGACCAGCTTGTTCAGAGAGGAAAAGTTACCAGAGGATGGATCGGCGTAACTATTCAGGAACTGACACCCGAACTATCGCAGAAATTCGGGCTCAGACAATCAAGTGGTGCCCTTGTCAGTGATGTTGTAAAAGACAGTCCGGCTGGAAAAGCCGGAATTAAGAGGGGGGATGTAATACTTGATTTTAACGGAAAGGAGATAAAAGACGTAAGTAATCTACGGAATATAGTTGCACAGAGCAAGGTAGGAAGTGAAATATCTATGAAGATACTACGATCCGGACAGGAGTATACAATCAAGGTATTTATTGTTGAATTGCCCAGGGAAGTTGCTGAAGTTGTGCCTGACCAAATGCCAAATGAAAAAGAAGCAGAACTGCTTGCGGGACTTACTGTTATGGATCTTACAAAAGAGATAATAAAACAATTGGGATTCAATAAAGATGAGAGAGGAGTCGTTGTAGTCAGGGTAGAACCTGGAAGTCCTGCAGATGAAGCTGAGATAAAAAAGGGCGATATCATTAAAGAGATTGATAAAAAAGGGATAGATAACATGGGAGATTTTAACAGGATTGCTTCAAATATAAAGGAAAATGAGACAGTTCTTCTTTTTATTAACAGGGGTGGCAAAAGATTTTATGTTATTCTCAAGGCAACCTGAGGATAGTTGGTTTGGTAACAAGTGACTGGTGATAAATCTGGGGACCTTTCAAATATTTACTTTTAGTTTAAAACCTCTTGTTACTAAAAATTCTAAGCAGGAAGGAGGTGATAAAAATGATTCTTGTTATAAGGCTTGCAGTTTTTTTGCTCTTTGCAGTTTCAGGTTACATTATTGGTTTTAAATATAATTATGAGTTTTATGGTGTATTGATAGGAGCATTTTTAGGTCTGATAGCAGTATCTATAGAATTAATATTCAAGAAAACAGAAATCGGAGCAATTTTAGGGGGGCTCCTGGGAATTTCTTGTGGGCTTTTATTTGCCTACTTTCTTATGCTTCCTTTAAAACCGATTCTCGGGAATGACACAGAAGCAATATCTTTTGGGATAATAGCCGTATTTGGCTATGGTGGGCTTCTGCTTGGTCTCAGTAAGGGCAAGGGAATCTCAGTTGCGAGTATCATCAGACTTTTTAGAGGGCAGAATGTTGAAGAGAACTTAAAAGTTCTCGATACAAGTGTAATAATAGATGGACGTATTGCAGATGTCTGTGAAACAGGATTCCTGGATGGAGTTTTTGTTCTTCCCCAGTTCATCCTTCATGAATTACAGCATATAGCAGACTCTACTGACTCAATGAAGAGAGCTAAAGGAAGAAGGGGACTTGATATTCTGCATAAAATCCAGAAGATGTCGCATATAACTGTAAAGATTGTTGACGAGGATTTCCCAAAGATAAAAGAGGTTGATGCAAAACTTGTTGCTTTGGCGAAGCTCTTAAACGCAAAGGTTATAACTAATGATTTCAATCTGAATAAGGTTGCTGAACTTCAGGGTGTGTCTGTACTCAATATAAATGAGCTGGCTAACTCTCTAAAGCCTGTTGTACTTCCGGGTGAAACAATGAAGGTTTTTATTCTTAAGGAAGGGAAGGAATACAATCAGGGGGTTGCATATCTTGATGACGGAACAATGGTCGTTGTAGAAAATGCGAGAAGGCTTATAGGAAAAAATACAGACGTAACTGTCACAAGTGTTCTTCAGACAACCGCGGGAAGAATGATATTTTCGAAGCTTAAGGAGGAATATGAAGGGGAGGAACTTAGGACAGCGAAGTAAGTCATAAGCCTATAATAGACAGGTAGGATATAGCATCTTTGATCTCGACCCTAGGAGGGCAGACTTGTCCTGATAACAAAGGCGTTCGGGATGTGACTCCGAGATGTCCCGATAAATATCTGGTCCTGCCTGTTCTTGAATAAAAAAGGTTGTAAAGAATGAAGAGACCTCTGGATCAAGAAAAGGTTGTTGCAATTGTGCCGGCAGCTGGGATAGGTAAAAGATTTGGGCCAGGAACTAACAAACCGTTTAATTCTCTCGGCGGCAAACCACTTATTGTTTGGTCTCTCAAAACACTGGAGTCTATTGGTAAAATAGAGGAAGTGATCCCTGTTCTAAAGGTTGAAGATATGGTGCAGGGTGAAAAAATATTTAAGGATTTTAAGCTCTCAAAGATAAAGAGGATAGCAGCAGGGGGAAAAGAACGTCAGGACTCTGTATATAATGGTCTCAAACTCATAAAGGAGGGGAATTGCATAGTTCTTATACACGATGGCGTTCGTCCCCTTATCGAAAAGCATCTTATTGAAGGTCTTATAAACCATATGTTAAAGATACTGAGAGATAAAGAGGACTGTGACGGAGTTGCCCTCGGAATACCTTTAAAGGATACGATAAAAGAAGCAGAGAACGGAATGATAAAAAAAACCTTAAATAGAGATAAATTGTGGGCTATACAGACACCCCAGGTTTTTTCTTATAAAAATATTTTAGCTTCATATAAAAAAGCGATGAAAGAAAGTTTTTATTCAACAGATGATACTGCTCTTGTGGAAAGATACGGTGGGAAGATAAAGGTTGTGATGGGCTCATATAAAAACATTAAAATAACTACTCCTGAAGACATGTATACTGCTGAAGCACTTTTAAAAATGAATTCTAAACCCTAAACAAGCACAGACTCCAGATCATATTCCGTGCTGGTTTTGTCTTTTTTGTCATCCCTGCAAAAGCAGGAATCCATAGATTCCGCATCATCCGCCTGAGGTGGAGCGGAATGACAAAGTTGATATCTATCAAATTTGTTTCAGGATAGGTTATTGTTTAGGATTTAGATATTAGAATCTAGTATATGGAGTTTGATATATGCGCATTGGCATTGGATATGACTCTCACAGACTGGTTGAAGGCAGAAAACTGATACTCGGCGGTGTAGATATTCCCTTTGAAAAAGGTCTCACTGGTCACTCTGATGCAGATGTTTTAAGTCATGCCATTATAGACTCTATAATAGGGGCTCTGGGCATGGGTGATATTGGAAGACATTTCCCCGATACAGACTTGAGGTGGAAAGATTCATCAAGCATCGACCTTCTGAAATATATTGTTGGGTTAACTCGCAGTAAAGGATATGAAGTCTTCTGGATTGACAGTATCATAATAGCAGAAAGGCCTAAACTTTCTCCTTTTATTAATTCCATGAAAGATGCAATATCACAATCAGGAATCCCGTCAGGGTTAATCAATATCAAGTCTAAAACAAATGAAGGTATGGGGTTTATAGGCTGTGGCGAGGGGATAGCAGCGTATGCAGTATGTTTGCTAAGACGTATTTTTTCTGATGCTGTTTAATCATTTGAGCAAGAACTTCCTTATATCTCCAACCCTCAAAGTGATCTTATTCGAATCGAGGTATTCGAGAAAAGGCAGGGCAAATTTTCTCGTAGTGCTGAGGATGTCCCTGAATTCTGCTACAGTCATTTCATTTTTTCTGCTGAAAAAGTCTTTCAGGTTTTCGATCATCCTCTTGTGAACAGAAGAAGTTATATACATCGAATCATTGATCCTGACAAGATTGCCTTCTTTTACCATAAGTTTCAGGATGTCTGACAGGTATTTTTTATCCAGTTTTAGATACTGGTTCAGTTCTTCCTTGGCAGGGGGCTGAAAACCGTTTTTCTCCAGCAGACCAATAATTTTTGTCTTTAGCGTCTCATCTACCTGTGATAAAGCTGCTCTGAATGTAGCAAGACGAACCATTTCCTTATCCAATACAATATCTCTATATGAAGAAATCAGGTTGCCAAAAAGCCTGGGTTCAAAGTTAAGGTTAGCTCTTAGCTCTTCTTTTAGCATTCCGGACTTAAGTGGATTTTTTTTATGGAAGTCTTCCAGAATATTTTTAATGGTTTTCATAAAGGAATCAAAAGCAGTGTGATGAAGCAGTGTATTTTCGAATTGCACTAAAATACCGCTGTCTTTTAAAGCTTTAATAGAATCCTTAATGGATGGAATCTCTGCCTTAATCCAGCCCTCGATCAGAGAGACTGATATGCCGTATTTACCAGCCCTTTTAACCTTGGCAGCTATCTTTTCAGACAGGATTCCTGTTTCGAATATTTTTAAATCATCCAGGCCTTCTTTATAGCGCCTTCTGTATGGAGACGGGTCAAGAATCTCTCCACCGCCGATTGTTACTACCGGAGAGAATCTCCTGATAATATATCTGTCTCCTGACATGGCGATAACAGGTTTTCTGAGCCTGAACTGGCAATAACTACTTTCACCTGCGTTAAGTTTTTCCCTGCCGTAAAAGATAATCCTTGCTATAGCCTCTGATGTATTAAGATGGAAATGGACAAGGCTTTTACTCTTGAGGACAGGTGCATCAGAAAGCAGTTCCACTTTTGAATCAATAGTTTTAGTTGGAGTAAACCTTTCTGGGATAACAACCGAATCTCCTCTGTTTAATTCTTCCTTCTCAACTCCTTGAAGATTTATTGCAACCCTTTGGCCTGCATATGCTGTATGGATGGGTCTGCCATGACTGTGAAGCCCCCGTACCTTGCTCTTGATATTGCTTGGAACTATCTCTACAGTCTCATCTAGAGATAGTTTCCCTGAGACAGCTGTTCCTGTAACAACTGTACCAAAGCCCTTTAATGTAAAAACCCTGTCCACAGGAAGCCTGAAAAGGCCTTTTGTTGGTTTTGGATCAACTTTTAATGCAACATCTTTAATTTTTTCTTTTAGTAGATCAATGTTTAAAAGCGTTTTTGATGAAACAGGTATTATTTCTGCCCCGGCAAGAAATGTACCTTTTACAAAGGTTTTTATATCATCTTCTACAAGCTTAATCCAGTCACTATCGACAAGGTCGGCCTTTGTAATTGCAATTAAACCAGATTTGATTTTTAAAAGGTTGCATATATAAAGGTGCTCACGACTTTGTGGCATGATTCCCTCGTCAGCAGCAATAACAAGAAGAACAAGATCAATCCCGCCTGCACCTGCGAGCATATTCTTAACGAGTCTTTCATGCCCCGGGACATCTACAATCCCAACAGTTAGGCCATCAGGGTAATTAAGGTCTGCAAACCCCAGGTCAATGGTAATGCCACGCTCTTTCTCTTCTTTCAGCCTGTCAGGATCTATGCCGGTTAGAGCCTTAACGAGAGCGCTCTTGCCGTGGTCTATATGTCCTGCAGTCCCGAGAATTATGTAGTGCATATAAATATACCTTATCCAAAATACCTAATAGGCAGGACACAGCATCTTCAATCTCCGCCTGCACGGCCTTGGGCAGGCGAGCGGAATCATCCCGATCCCGTCCCGAATGCTTTCGGGATGGGTACAAAACCGCTTAAAGTCTATGTCCTGACTGTTTACTGTGAGTATGTAAATGCATGCAATATTAAGTCTAACAGAGTAATTTTCCAGATGAAAGAATATCCTTCTCACTCCCATCTTTATGAATCAATGTGACAGTTGGATTGAAAAATACAAAGTCCTGGTGGAAAGGTGTCTTGACATTCCCGCCAAATGAGCTATTATCGCCGAGAGCAATGTGTATGGTACCGAGTATTTTTTCTGATTCAAGGATATTGTCAGGTCTTTTTGCAGCAATGTTTGTGCCTATGCCAAGTTCGGCAATATTACCGTTTTCCTTCCTTTCGGAGAGACGCATAACAATATATTCAGCGTATTCATCTTTACCCGAAATATCTACTACATATCCATCTTTAACCGTGAGTATAATCGGAGATTGAAGCTGTTTAGTGGGACCCCATTCGACGACGAGTATTCCGTTGGCTGTCCCTTCAAGAGGGGCAAGATAGACCTCGCCTGCAGGAAGGTTACCGAAAGCCCCTTGTCTTGTAAGGATTCCGGTGTCTGCAATTGCCTTTCTTCCCTTCTTTGAGAAAGAGATATAAGTGCCGTTTAAGGTTTTTATACAGATAGACTCAGCCAGGTTTACTACCTTCGCCAGCTGTTTAGTCTTTTTTTCGAGAGACTTCCAATCTACATTCATAGCACCCTCAAGCATAGATATGTCAAAAAGGGGCATGCTTGCATATCTGCAACCGCAAATCCTTGTCAGGAAATCTCTGAACCTTGTATGGCTTGTGGAGAAGTTTGATAAAGCAATAACACAGTTGATGGCATTATTTTTATACTTTCTGATGATGTCTTCAGCCTTTTTAATATCCTTGTCTTTTACAGTTTTTTTAAGAATGGGGAAAAGAAGCCGTTCTTTTTTTAGAGCCTTGACTGTTTTGTCTCCAAATGCAAACTCCCAGAGTTTTGAAGGTGGTTCGGCACCATGGCTTCCTGTAGCAGGATATTCATGGAGTGTTATTGACTTGCAAAAATTCTTGCCAATCTCAGCTGCGAGTAAAGAGAGGTATCTTAGCTTTAATCTTCGATCACTATCTGATTCGGATATATCTTCTTTTTTTGAGAACCTGTCATTAAATATAAGAACCTTTTCGTGTTTCTTTACCCCTAGGTTAATTCTGAAAATGTCTCGTAATACGTTGTTTATCAAGGTGCTAAGACTCTACTTTTTTTAAGATATATATAGGTTTAAGGACTTAAATTGTCAATATTTTACTTGAATAAAAATTCCATCTGGTTTAAGTGCTCTCCGGGAAAACTGATAGGGTAGTGGCAATCAAAACAAGCTGTGCAGAAATTATGGGAGTTTGGGATTATCTTATGGAGTCCTTCAAGACTTAAATAAGATAGAGAATCTGCAGTTACATATTTCCTGATCTCATCAATGAGATGAGTAGATGCGATAAGTTCACGTCTTGTCGGAGTGTCTATCCCGTAATAACATGGGCTAATAGTTGGAGGGGAACTTATCTTCAGATGTACCTCTTTTGCGCCGCCACCCTCTCTCAACATCTTAACGATTTTTTTGCTGGTTGTACCTCTTACAATAGAGTCGTCTATTACAAGTAATCTTTTACCCTCAAGCAGTTTTCTTACAGGGTTAAGCTTTATCTTGACACCGAAATGTCTTATGCTGTTTTTTGGTTCTATAAATGTCCTTCCGATATAGTGGTTTCTTATAAGACCAAAATCGAAGGGAATCTTGCTTTGTTCTGAGAAGCCTATTGCTGCAGGAACACCAGAGTCGGGAACTGGTATCACAAGGTCGGCATCTATATCAGACTCTTTAGCAAGTTGTCTCCCGAATTCTTTTCTCATCTCATTTACATTCAGTCCACCGAAGATGTTGCTGTCAGGTCTTGAAAAATAAATTAGTTCAAAAACGCAGAAAGCTTTTTTATGACTGTTAAATACCTTAAGAGATTCAAGGCCCTGGTCGTTTATTATAAGCACCTCTCCCGGTTCAATATCACGGATAAAGGTTGCGCCTATAAGGTCGAAGGCACATGTCTCCGATGCGACAACATATGCGCCGTCCTTCATCCCGAGACTTAGCGGTCTTACACCATAAGGATCTCTTATTGCAATAAGTTCTTTTTCTCTGAGTATGAGCAGACTGAACGACCCATTTATCTCTTTAATAGCATGAGCAACCCT
Source organism: Nitrospirae bacterium RBG_13_39_12 (assembly GCA_001805125.1). Classification (GTDB taxonomy): domain Bacteria; phylum Nitrospirota; class Thermodesulfovibrionia; order Thermodesulfovibrionales; family SM23-35; genus RBG-13-39-12. Next base: position 7,999 of record MHEF01000142.1, on the reverse strand, counting down.
TTCATAAAAATCATATCCTTTTGAATGTGCTATAAGGTGTACGATCACCTCACTGTCTGAAGATGACTGGAATATTGCTCCTTCAGCCTCAAGGGAAGTTCTAAGGTCTACTGAACTGACAAGATTTCCATTGTGTGCTATAGCAAGTGTACCAAGAGCAAAATTTGCGACTATAGGCTGAACATTCTTCAGCATGCTGCTGCCGGCTGTAGAATAACGGTTGTGACCGATTGCTATGTAACCTGGAAGCCTTTTTAGTCTTTTTTCGCTGAAGATATCAGCAACAAGTCCCATGGATTTTTCAAGAAAGAGTTGTCTGCCATCAGATGAGCATATACCTGCACCTTCCTGCCCCCTGTGCTGGAGGGCATATAATCCGAGATAAGTGAGGTTTGCTGCCTCCGTATGTCCGTATATTCCAAACACACCGCATTCTTCATGTATATCATGGAACATGTTGTATTTTAACATATATCAGTTTTTTAATTGCCCTAAAATTTATTCATAAAGATGGCTTTTTAAGACTTTTTAGTTTCCTGCTTTTTTGAAAATCCATTGACCTTATTTCAATTCTATGGTAGAAAAAGAGATGAACGAAAAGCAGAAACTACTTTCTGGTCTGCCTTCTGTGGATGAAATACTGAAAAGCAAAAATGGTATTGATTGGTTAAAAGTCTATCCAAGGAGGTTTGTGCTTCAGGCTATCAGAGAGACAATTGACTCAAGGCGCAAAGAGATTATCGGGGATATCTCTTCTAATCTCTCGGAAGAACTTATTATTGCAGATATTGAAAATACGATTGAAAAACTTTCTTCATACAGTCTTAACCCGCTTATAAATGCAACAGGCATTGTGATTCACACAAATTTCGGCCGTTCTGTCCTTTCGAAAAGGGCACTCGAAAATATAAAAAGGGTTTCAGGGAGTTATTCTAACCTCGAATATGATTTTGTTGAAGGGAAAAGAGGCAAGAGATACAACCATGTTAAAAGGATTCTGAGGGAGATTACAAATGCAGAGGATGCGCTTGTAGTTAACAATAATGCTGCGGCTGTCATGCTCTGTCTCAATACACTCTCGAAAGGTAAGGAAGTGATTGTATCAAGAGGTGAGCTTGTTGAGATAGGAGGGTCTTTCAGGATGCCTGAGATAATGGCTGCAAGCGGTGCAATATTGCGCGAGGTTGGAACAACAAATAAGACCCATTTTTTTGACTACGAAAATGCAATTAATGAAAACACTTCACTCATTTTAAAAGTTCACAAATCAAATTTCAGGGTTGCCGGATTCACCGAGGATGTGTCAATAGAAGACCTTGTAGATCTCGGCAGCAGGCATCAGGTTCCTGTAATGTTCGATCTCGGGAGTGGTTGCCTCATAGATTTAAAGCCTTATGGCGTTTACAACGAACCAGTAGTCAAAGATATTGTTAAATCAAAGGTTGAAATAACAACCTTTAGCGGGGATAAACTACTTGGGGGACCTCAATGTGGTGTAATAGTAGGGAAAAAAGAGTATATGGAAAGGATTCAGAAAAACCCGATAACACGGGCTATAAGAATAGACAAACTCACGCTCGCGGGCTTTGAAGCAACGCTACAGGAATACATCGATGAAGAGAAGGCGATCAGGAATATTCCGACACTGAGAATGCTCCTGCAGAAACCCGGGGAGTTGAAGAATCGGGCATATAGGATAGCCAAAAGATTAAAAGCAAAATTAAAAAATGCCCAGATTGTAGTTGTTTCAGATTCGTCCAGAGCCGGGGGAGGAGCTCTTCCAGAGGTGGATCTGCCAACCTATGCAGTCTCTATCAAAACAGATGAAATCTCTGTTAACGATATCGAGGAAAGATTGAGAAAGGGTGTTCCACCGATTATTGCAAGAATTAAAGAAGACTCCCTGATAATCGATGTTAGGACTGTAAGACAAGAGGATTTAGAAGGTCTTGTAAAAGGAGTTAGTTTAGCTTTATCAATCTGATTTACCTCTTATGTATTCTAAAAATCATAAGGAACCTCTGTTATAAGTGGATTTTTTCTTCTTTGTCGAAAAAAGTCGAGAATAATAAATCCTTACTCTTAACCCGAAAAATGCATTTGGATGGAAAGATGGCAGGCACATATGCATCTCTCCTCAGCGAGTCGCCGGGGCGACAAAACCTCTTAAAAGCAGAATTTACGTCTGTATAGTATTTAATGGATAATAATGAAAACGTGCAGGAAATCCGGATCATTAAACCGCTCACAAAGGTGCTGTCCGCCTCGGCGGATTCGCTGAGGAGAACTCAAGAGCTTTTGCTGCACACATGCCTGCCGTTAATTGCATTTTCGGGTTAATCTTAATTCATTTGATTTACCATTCAATAGGCGGTAAATTATTTATAAGAGTATAATAATGGTTAGAAGATGATTGGTATTTTAAAAAGAGCTGTTTAAAGAAAATCGAATGTCAGACAATAAAACTAATATACTCATAATAGGGGCAGGTAAAGGGGGGAGTCTGCTCATTGATTTATTTTATAAAAGCATGACGGTTAATATTATAGGTGTTGTTGATATTAACGCCGATGCCCCTGGAATAAAATTAGCTGGCAAATTCGGTATCCCAACGGCTGCTGATTATAAAGAATTTTTGAATAATAAAGATTTGAATGAGATATTTAATGTTACAGGTAGCGAGAAAGTTCAAGAGGATTTGCTCAGACTCAAGCCTTCAAATGTCGAGGTAATAGGTGGACACAGCGCTAAACTGATTTGGGACCTTATTGAGGAGCGTAAACAGGTTGAGGAGAAACTATTGTATCTAAGCACACGCGATGCTCTTACAGGTCTTTATAACCGGACTTATTTTGAAGAAGAGATGGCAAGGCTTGAACTTGGTAGACAGTTCCCTGTGAGTATAATAATGGTAGACGTGAATGGGTTGAAGACAATCAATGATAGAGATGGCCATGTAGCAGGTGACGAGATGCTGCGACGAACTGGTTATTTATTAAAGGCATCTGTCCGGGTTGAGGATATGGTTGCAAGAATCGGAGGCGACGAGTTTGCAGTGCTGCTGAAAGAGACTGATGCATTAGCAGCAGAAGGGACTTTGACACGTATTAATAATAATATTAAGATTCACAACGACGACTATAACGGCCCTTCCCTGAGTTTGTCCCTTGGTCTGGCAACTGGAGATAGAGGCAGCCTGTTAGCAATTGTGCTGAAAGAGGCTGATAAGAACATGTATAAGGATAAACAGTTACGGAAGAGTTAGGAATAGAAGGTAAAAATTTATAAAGCTTCCCGTACAATAACGTAAGAGAATTGTTGTTTGAAATTCTTTGGGATATAATCTTTTAATCCATTAGAGATGGGTTTTTTACAGCCTTTATCTTTCTATATTTTCGAGTTCTTTCTGCCTGTCCTCTGATAAATCTGTTCTGTAAAACGCATCATGCTCCGGCAAGACCATATATAATCCAGTTGTGTAATCGAGTTCAGCAGTTGCATTTTGTATAATGCACTCAAGCAGGTGCCCTCCCGCCTTTCTGTCTTCTGTAATAAAATGAAAATGGTATCCCGGGACATTTAGTCCCTTCATGTAATCAGGCAAACGGAATCCAACGATCATGCCTCTTACATTATAAAACTCAAACACTGTCTGGTCTTTTACTGCATCAACAAGAGGAGGGTAAGGTTTATTCTGTCTTGGAGCGCTTCTTACCTTGATATAACTGAACAGACCTTCAAATTTAATAGCATAGAAGATATTTTTTGTTGGAATCAGGTTATCTAGATATTCTTCCAGTTGGTTATAGTCAATACTTTTATCTATCAAAAGGGTTTTATCAGGCTCAAAGAAAGTTACAACTGCAAAAGGAGATTTCATGGAATCGTCAACAAGATATGCTATGCCGTCTGATTTTATCTGATAAAAAATACCATCCAGCCCTATCATCTCCCCGTCAAGGGCATTGAAAGTGCCTATTCCAAAGTCTCCGTGTTTCTCTATCTCTTTGTATGCAGTATCGCCGTCATATACACCTTCAAGCAGGGCATTAATTGTTGATGTCTGAAAAAGGACATCCTTTTCTATATTCTGATGATATAGGCACCCTGCCAAAGCGATAGCAAAAAGAGCAGCTGATAATATATGACAATAAAATTTCACCTGAAAATACTCTTTAAATCGTCATTCCGTGCTTGACACGGAATCCGGTTCCTTCTGGATTCCTGCTTTCGCAGGAACGACATTTTCATTCCCCTTTGTGCTGATTTGTCAGCATGTGTCTATCATTTTACATGTCCATAATAATAAATAAAAAATTTAGTTTATAGCAAAATCAAAATAAGTATCTGGGAAAGGTTCGTTTTTCAGTGTAAAGTGCCACCATTCCCTGGAATAATTTTCAAAGCCATGTTTTTCCATAAGAGTTTTAAGCAGTAATCTATTAATGCGTTGCTGCAAATCAATTTTTCTGCTTACAGTATGCGACAGTTCATGGAAACAATCAAATCCGGTCCCCATGTCAATGCTGTTATCTTTGAACCGCTTTTCAACAGGTAAATAACATTCGTGCAGTATTTGCCCCGGGACATATATTTCCTGTTCAGTCACAGGAACAGGGACGATTGTTAAATCCACTGTGCTACCCCTGCTGTGGCTTGATTTATCAGAGATATAGCCATCCCTGAAAAGATACTTTTTATCAACAGCAGGATAAAATTCTTTCTTTGTCTTTTCATCGTGCAGGTCTTCAGCCCACCTGACAAAGTGATTGACTGCCTGCCGGGGGCGATAACAGTCATAAACTTTCAATGATAAAGAAAATTCGTTTAATTCGTTTTGAACCTTTGCAAGGGATTCAGCAGCCTTCTTTGTGAGGATGCATTTATATGTTTTGTATCCGTCAATCCTTTCACCTGCAAAGTTATGAGCCCCAAAGTACCTGATGTCCAGAATAATGGTAGGTATAACTTCTTTTACATCAACAAATCCCGCCGGCATCTTTCTTTCAGATATATCATTGCCGGCATGGAGAGAGTCATTAATAAAAATAATTGACATGAATAAGAAAACCAATATAACTTTTAATCTCATAGTGTTATTTTACAAATTAAAAATATTTTATGAATAGATATTTCAAATTTTTATATTTTTTATGAATAATATGGTTTAGTAAGAGGAACTACAAAACACGGAAAAAAGGAGAATCATGTTCGAAATATTACGAAAAGTTCTTTCAAAAGCAACCGCACAGTATGCTGATATACGGTATGAAATAAAAAAAGAAACAAGGATTGTATTTAACGGCAGAGAACTTTTCCATATCGGTTCAAATTCAACTGACGGGTTTGTCATAAGAATCTTGAAAGACGGTGGCTTATCTTCAGTAGCGTTTACTAGGCCGGATGACGCTGAAACAGCTGTCCGTACTGCTGAAGAAAATGCCGCGTTAATGGCACATCGTTTAAAAAAACCTGTACAGTTTGCGAGAACCGATGTTGTAAAGGATACTTTTCTTCCATATGTGGATGAAGATCCAAGGCATATCCCGATTGATGAAAAATTACAATTGACACAAAAATATAATTCAATAGCGTTAAAGCATAAAAAAATCGCTACGACAAATATTATGTACAGTGAAGTAATCAGGGAAAAACACTTCATTAACACAGATGGTACCGAAATAAGGGAAGACCTCATAACTACTTCATTAGGCGGACTTATTACCAGTAAAGACGGGTCAGTTACCCAGAATGTAAGGGTTGCTGCCGGTGGAAGTCACGGTTTTTCATTGTTAAGGAATCAGGAGGAAGAGTTCGAGAAAAAAACCGAGATAGTGCTGAACCTGTTGCACGCAACACCTGTTACCGGCGGAACATACAACGTAGTGCTTAACCAGGATCTTGCCGGGGTTTTTGCCCATGAAGCATTTGGACACTTCTCAGAAGCCGATCTAATAGAAGATTCTCCTACAATGAGGGAGAAGATGCAGATCGGGGCCATGCTCGGAAATGAGGTGCTTAGTATTACAGATAACCCTATAATACCGCAGCAGCTGGGTTTCTACGGTTATGATGATGAAGGAGTGAAAGCAAGGCCTGCACCGCTTATGAAGCAGGGAGTGCTTGTTGGACGTCTCCATTCAAGAAGAACAGCAGCTGCCTTTGGAGAAGAGCTAACCGGTCATTGTGTTGCAGAAGACTATAGGTATGCCCCTATTGTCAGAATGGGCAATATCTTTATCGAACCAGGCCGGAACACACTTGAAGAACTTCTCTCAATGCTTGGTGACGGATTATACATACTTGATCACAAAGGCGGCCAGACAAGCGGAGAGAATTTTACCTTCGGCGCCCAGTACGGCTATATTGTAAAAGGCGGTAAGAAAACTGCCATGATCCGTGACATCAATATCTCAGGCAACCTTTATCATACTTTAAAAAATATCACGGCTGCGGGGAATGATCTTGTCCTGAGCAAAACAGGAGGGTGCGGTAAAGGACAGGTCAATATCCGTTCGTGTCACGGAGGTCCTCATATACTGATCCAAAATGTGGTTGTTGGGGGGATATGATGGAGAAGTTACTGGAGACAGCCAGGAAAGTCAGTGATAAAGCTGAGGTATACTCCGCGGACAGCTGGGGAGACAGTGTTTCGTTTGAAGATGCGCACTTAAAGGATGTTCAGAGCAGCATGCAGTCAGGAATCAGCCTGAGGACTATAAAAAATAATACACTGGGGTTTGCGTATACGAAAAACCTTGTGAACAGGGAAGAACTTATAAAGAACGCACTTGATTCACTAAAAGGTGGAGTGGAAGGATTCTTTGAACTGCCCATTACAAAGGATTTACAATCTCTTGACACCTATGACCCTTTAATCGAAACCCTGACAAACTCTGAAATAGTGGAGGAATGTAGCAGGGTCTGTGAATTCCTGTCACGTAGGACAGAGGGGCAGATCAATATATCGGCTAGTCGATTGATAAACAACAGGAGACTTATCAACAGTTCCGGGACAGACCTATCCCTGAAGTCTTCTGCTTATATTCTGAACGCACAGGTTCTTTATCCCTATTCTTATGCTTCATTGTACCGCACCCTTAAGTCAAAATCTTTTAAAAAGGCTCCTGATGAATATATGGAGTATCTTATCAACACATACAACCAATCAATGAAGGAAGTGATTCCTGAGAAAAAAAAGATGAAGGTTCTGTTTTTGCCTGAAACTGTATATGTTTTAATGTGGAGGCTTCAAAGTTCAACAAGCGGGCTGAGTATTTACCAGAATATCTCTCCTGTTGCCGAAAAAATCGGTGAAAGGATATTTGATGAAAAGCTCTCCATATTCAACGAACCACTGGATGACTCTCTTCCCGGTGCCAGGGCATTTGATGACGAAGGGACTCCCTGCAGCCGGTTTCCTGTAATCGAGAATGGGGTGCTCAGGAATTTTCATTACGATCTTTACTTTGCACAGAAACTAAAAACATCTCCAACAGGGCATGGTTTCAAAGGCTCTGTTTCCTCAAAACCGGGACCATCGCTCAGCCACCTTGCCATATTGCCGGGCAATACATCATTTCCCGGCCTCGTCAAGTCCATTGACCAGGGAATAATCATTGCCGGTGCCCTTGGAGCGCACAGCGGCAATATTCCAAATGGAGATTTTTCAATAGGGGTTTCCCCTGCTCTATATATTGAAAAAGGTGAAATAGTTGGGAATGTCAAAGACGTCATGGTCGCAGGGAATATATATGATACATTGAAAAACATTGTTGAGATAGAAAACACCCTCCATCCGTGCTTCGGAGGCAAATTCCCTTCAATATTATTTGATAATGTGAACGTGACTATAAAGAATTGAATGGGGTAAAGAGTCTTTTAGAAACCTTGTTTGTAAATAAAAAGAATCTTTTGGCGGGAACGTGTGGGAATCGAACCCACCCTGCCCGTTTGTAACAGGCAACACTGGATTTGAAGTCCAGGAGGGACACCAGAG
>MHEF01000141.1:33362-34194 GCA_001805125.1 Nitrospirae bacterium RBG_13_39_12 | reverse complement strand
TGCCTCGTGTGACTCTTCTAATTCGTCTATCAAGCGGTACAATCTTTTTCTTGCTTCGGTTGCTGTTATTGTTGTCATAACTTCACCTCCTATCACCGTACGCTATAGTGTACGTTATATGCGATGGTTGCGTCAATATTTATTTGGCTAATAAAAATATCACTGACACCATTCGGCGTACGGTGGATATACTGTTAGGCAAAGGTGATCTCGGATGTCAAGAATCATATTATGGGGTACAGGCCTGAACCCGTTATTTTTACCATTTGCTCACGATCAGCCACGATATCATACTGGGGAATATCTACAGGAAGCACCTGAATTCATCATTTCTTCATGATACGGGACTTTTTATACAGCGAACGCAGCAAATCATCTACGGCAGTATGCTGCCTGCTGGGGCAACTTGATAGGCACTATCAAATACTTCTTTTTAATGGTCGCTGTCCATATTTTCTATTTTCATGCAAGAAACAAGACCCCAAGAACCAAGGATTACCGGTTGTTAGCTAACCATAAGATAATATCCTATGGTTGCGGTAGCAATTCCAAATATCTGCCACGGTATAGCCTTATACTCCTTTCGTTTTATAAACCACACAATAGTAACTATAGCTACTATTGTAGGAACTATCAGTGTGACTTTTACTTTGAACAGATGAAACATACCAAGAGCCAGCGAGGTACCTGTTATTCCGTCTATGGCTTCACTAATTGGGTCTGGAAGAGATGAAAAGAGAAGCCCAATTAATCCTCCTATTGCTATCGGTACGCCAAATATGAGAAGCGCATACGCAATAATCTCATTCATATTCGTATCTAAATTTCAAGC
>MHEF01000141.1:33056-33352 GCA_001805125.1 Nitrospirae bacterium RBG_13_39_12 | reverse complement strand
ATTAGCGGCGGATGTAAGCCGACCGCTGGATTTGTTTGTTCGATCATTCCTTGTCTTTTTCTGATGAGCTAAAATTTTGAACGAACACATTTAGTTTTGGCTGTGTTTGTTTGAGTGCCTTTATCTCATTATCCTTTGTTACGATCTGTACTTGTAATTTTGCAACCTGCTTTTGCAGTCTGAGATTCTCCTTTTCCAATTCTATGATGTACGCAGAGAGCTCTGGATCTGACCCCTTGAGTTTCTTTGTAATCTCCTTTGGACGACTCATTACCCCTCCCTTTTATTTATACGAT
>MHEF01000141.1:32782-33014 GCA_001805125.1 Nitrospirae bacterium RBG_13_39_12 | reverse complement strand
CTATAATATAGCACATGTCAATAATGGTAAAAAGAAAAATATCCTTTAATTTAAAAACGTTAAGTGTATACTACTTCGTATTTTTTGGTAATAGTGACTAGAAGCGACATTCGTATAACTCCCGGCGACTGCGGCGAGCAAAACGATGTCCGTGTTCTTCTATACAAATTGTTGACTTTAAATGGATACGACGATTAAACTCAAATCCTGATGAAAAGAGATATTGTAAAAA
>MHEF01000141.1:31195-32704 GCA_001805125.1 Nitrospirae bacterium RBG_13_39_12 | reverse complement strand
TGGGTGACATGTCAACACCTGTAGCAATGTCCCTGGCTTCACTTAAGAAGAAACCCCCAAGGAAAATTGCAGAAGAAATTATAAGTTCAATTAAAGAAAAAGATATCTTTAAAAAAATAGAAATCGCAGGTCCCGGATTCATAAATTTTACATTTTCAAAAGAGTATCTTTATTCAGAAATAAAAAAACTGCTTAAGCACGGAGGAGATTATTTAAGAGAGGATATCGGTAAAGGAAAGAGGGTACTGATTGAATTTATCAGTGCAAACCCTACAGGTCCGTTGCATCTTGGACATGGAAGAGGTGGTGCTACTGGTGAAGCCCTTTCAAATCTTCTTAAGGCTGCCGGTTATAAAGTTGAACGTGAATATTATATAAATGATGCAGGAAAACAGGTGAAGCTGCTTGGGCTGTCCGTATTTGCCCGTTATAAACAGTTGCTTGGAAATAAATATGAGTTTCCTGAAGAGGGCTATAAAGGCGGCTATATTGAAGATATTGCAAATACAATAATAAAAGAAGAAGGGGAAAAATACAGCAAGACAGAGTTTGATGAAGTATCAAATTATTTTATCGACTATTCCCACAGGGTAATACTATCCGGAATAGAACAGGATTTAAAAGATTTCGGTATTGCTTTTGATACATGGCAGAGCGAGAGGGAACTGCACAGAGAAGGGGAGATTGACAAGGCTATTGAATATCTCAAAAGCAGGGGTTTTATATACATGAAAGATGGAGCAACATGGTTCAGGGCAACTGCTTTTGGAGATGATAAGGATAGGGTTGTTATAAAACAGGATGGCGAATATACATATTTTACATCTGATATTGCTTATCACAGGAGGAAGATAGAAAAGAAATTTGATGAACTGGTTAATATATGGGGCGCTGACCATCATGGTTATATACCGAGAGTTAAGGCGGTAATTGAGGCACTCGGCTATCCGGGTGATAAATTAAAGGTTTTGCTGGTTCAGATGGTGTCACTGCTAAGAGGAGGCACACCCGTGCAGATGTCAAAAAGGGCAGGTGAGTTTGTATCTTTGAAAGAAGTTCTGGAAGAGGTTGGCGCTGATACAACAAAATTTATATTCCTTACAAGACGGCCTGATAGCCACCTCGATTTTGACCTCGAAGTTGCAAAAGCGCAGTCATCGGAAAACCCGGTGTTTTATGTTCAGTATGCTAATGCAAGGATAAACAGCGTATTTACCCACGCAAAAGAACAAGATATAGAAACTGACAAACTTTACAATGCAGATCTTAGCTTGTTATCTGCTTATGAAGAGCTTAAGATAATCAAAAAGCTGCTCTCATATCAAATGGTTTTTGAAGGTGCAGTAAATGCCCATGAACCGCACAGGATCACATTCTACCTGCAGGAACTTTCGGGCATGTTTCATCCTTACTACAATAAATACAGGATTGTGACCGAAGATGCCGGGTTGACCATGGCAAGGCTTGCACTGTGTGAAGCTATAAGGTCTATACTTAGAGATGGTCTGG
>MHEF01000141.1:28548-31171 GCA_001805125.1 Nitrospirae bacterium RBG_13_39_12 | reverse complement strand
AAAAGATGTGATTGACTTTGTATGTAAATATTGTTAAAAATAAACATTTATGATACCGAAGACAAAAAAGATATGGATGGATGGGAAATTTGTTGATTGGGACAAAGCAACAGTCCATGTCCTTACCCACACCCTTCACTATGGACTTGGTGTATTTGAAGGCATAAGATGCTATGAAACCAGTAGCGGTCCTTCAATATTCAGGCTTGATGAGCATATCGACAGGTTGTTTAACTCGGCGCATATTTTTTTACTTGATATACCATATTCAAAAAAAGAGATAAGAGATGCAATAATCAAGACGGTTAAAGTAAATAATATTAAGGAGTGCTATATCAGACCTCTTGTGTATATAGGATATGGGGCTATGGGTATCTATCCAAAGGGCAACCCCATTAACGTTTCTATTGCTGTATGGGAATGGGGAACATACCTAGGAGAAAAAGGTATTAAAAATGGCATCAGAATCAAGACATCATCATTTATAAGAAACCATGTAAACGCAAGCATGACAAGGGGTAAAGTCTGCGGGCATTATGTGAATTCACAGCTTGCCAAAAAAGAAGCGATTGCAGTTGGTTATGACGAGGCTCTTTTGCTGGATACAGAGGGGTATGTATCTGAGGGAAGTGGTGAGAATATATTTATTGCAAGAAATGAGATATTAAAGACAACACCTCTTACATCGATACTTGAAGGGATAACAAGAAACAGCATTATTAAAATAGCAAATGACGAGAACATAAAAGTTATTGAGGAAAGATTTACAAGGGATGAACTTTATATTGCTGATGAAGCCTTCTTTACAGGTACAGCTGCAGAGGTTACTCCAATCAGAGAGGCTGATAGAAGAACTATTGGTAGCGGGGTACCCGGGAATCTGACAAAGAAGCTCCAGTCAATATTCTTTGATGTTGTTAAAGGAAAAAACGAGAAATATGAATCCTGGCTGACAAAGGTTTAGTTATATTTTGTCGTGGGTTTGAGAATGGGGGGCTTTATACACTACAGCCCCCCATTATATTTTATTTATTTCCTTCTTTTTCTTGTGTTGCTGCTGCTGGTGCTTCTTCTTTTGGTTTTTCTTTTGCTTCTTCTTTACACTCTTCTTTTGATTCGGCCTTCTTATGGCATTTTATGCAGTCTGCTTTTTCAGATTGAGAGAAAGCTTTCTTTCCATCATGGCATATGCCACAAAATTTTCCGGGCACATGGTCTTCTATGGTTATCTTTATCTTTTCCTCGTGTTTTTTGGGAGGACCAAAAGGATTCGGATGGCAGTCATTACATTTCATCTTTTGTTTAATACTATGGGTTGCTCCATCGAATATAACTTTACCCTGGTCTCCACCCGGATATTCAAGTTTAGCATTTGGAAGCACTGCTATAGCATTGCCGATAAATGCAATCGCAATAAACAAACTTAATATAAGAGTTATAAGCTTCACCTGTGTTCACCTCCTTTTCGAAATGGATAACTAAATCCTAATAATATTTTAGCAAAATTTATGATATTAAGTCATAATTTTTCAAAAAATATCTTTTATGAAAAAACATAGCTTTAAATAAACTATTCCTCATGAGTAAAGAGTATGTTTTAAAAATATATTACAAATAAAACACTGTCAGGACAGAAACGACTGTCCTTGACAGAAACGACTGTCCTAATTGCTTTATAAGACTTTAAAATGTTAATATTTCTGAAAATTAAGGGGCTTATAATGCTTGAGGATATCTTAAAAACAGGGTTAACATTTGACGATGTTCTTCTTTTGCCTTCTAAATCTGCGGTTCTTCCAAGAGACATAGACTTAACAACAATACTTACACGCAATATAAGAATAAACATCCCTTTAGTAAGTTCAGCAATGGATACGGTTACAGAGACTGACCTTGCTATATCCATAGCACGTGAGGGCGGGATCGGCATAATACACAGAGCTATGAGTCCGGAAAGACAGGCAACAGAAATAGATAAGGTAAAGAAATCTGAAAGCGGAATGATACTTGATCCTATAACAGTTTCACAGAATTCACCTATATCAGAAGCTATGTCCCTGATGAAAAAATACAAGATATCAGGTGTACCTGTTACAGAAGACGGGAAACTGATAGGAATACTTACGAACAGGGATCTGCGTTTTGAAACTCAATTAAACAAAAAAGTTTTTAAAGTAATGACAAGGGAGAATCTCATTACAGCATCTGTCGGTACAACACTCGACAGAGCAATGAAAATATTACACAAATACAAGATAGAAAAACTTCCTATAGTAGACAGGAAAAATAACCTTAAAGGTTTGATAACTATTAAAGATATTGAAAAAAGAAAAAAATATCCAAATGCATGCAAAGACAGTGTCGGAAGGCTTCGAGTTGGAGCTGCAGTAGGCACAGGAGAAGATTCTGTATACAGGGCAGAACTTCTTGTAAAAGCAGGAACGGATGTAATTGTAATTGATACTGCTCACGGACACGCAGTATCAGCAATTACCATGCTAAAAATACTTAAAAAGAAGTTTGATGTTGATATTATCGCAGGTAATATTGCTACCAAAGAGGCTGCGATGGATTTAATAAAGGCAGGTGCTGATGGAATAAAAGTAGGCATAGGTCCTGGTTC
>MHEF01000141.1:19889-28488 GCA_001805125.1 Nitrospirae bacterium RBG_13_39_12 | reverse complement strand
GGTTCTTTGGGTGCAATGGAGCAGGGATTAAGAGACAGATACATGCAGTCAGGCGTGAAAATGGCAAAGCTTGTACCGGAAGGTGTAGAGGGCAGGGTGCCATATAAAGGACCGCTTTCTCAGAGCATAAACCAGTTAATCGGAGGATTACGCTCCGGGATGGGTTACTGCGGCTGCAGGAATATTGATGAGCTAAGGAGTAAAGCCAGATTTATAAAGATTACCAATGCTGGTTTGAGGGAAAGCCATGTTCACGATGTTATCATAACAAAGGAAGCTCCAAATTATAGGCCTGAATGGTAGAAATACAATAGATATCAAGCAATAGGCAGTAAATAATTATAGTCCAATCATTACTAAATAAAGACAAATATAAATATAAGTTGCATCGCGGAAAATTGTTCATGTGCTTCAGGTAAATTAAAATATGCCACAAGACAAAATATTAGTACTAGACTTTGGTTCGCAGTATACACAGTTAATTGCAAGACGTGTTAGAGAAAATAAGGTTTATTCAGAGATATTTCCTTTTAATGCTTCAAACCTCAGAATAAAAAACTTCAGCCCTAAAGGGATAATCCTTTCAGGTGGACCCTCGAGTGTTTATGATAGGCGGGCACCTTTACCAGACCCCTGTATTTTTGAACTCGGCATACCTATAATGGGGATATGTTACGGCATGCAACTTATAGCTCAATGTCTCGGAGGTAAAGTAGAAAAGGCGCAGAAGCGGGAATACGGCAAATCAGAGCTTGTGATTGACGACAGGGAGGATATATTCAAAGGTATTCCGGTAAAAACTATTGTCTGGATGAGTCATGGAGATAAGATAGAATGTTGTCCGCCCGGGTTTAATAAAATAGCACATACAGAGAACTCTCATATTGCAGCGATGGCAGACAGAAGCAAGAGAATTTATGCGTTGCAGTTTCATCCCGAGGTTGTACATACCGTGGAGGGAACTGAAATTTTAAAAAACTTTTTATTCAAGATATGCAAATGCAAACCTGTATGGACCATGAAGTCTTTCATAGAAAATGCTACAAAGGAAATAAGAGAAAAGGTTGGGAACAGAAAGGTTGTATGTGGTATAAGCGGCGGGGTGGATTCTACTGTTACTGCAGTGCTTGTGCATAAAAGTATCGGGGAGCAGCTTACATGTATTTTTGTGGATAATGGAGTTTTGAGGACTGGAGAGGCAAAGAAAGTCGAAGAAACACTGAGAAAGCATTTTCATATGAATATAAGCTTTGTCAATGCCTCTGAAAGGTTCTTAAAAAAATTGACCGGTGTTATTGATCCGGAGCGTAAGAGAAAAATAATTGGCAATGAATTCATAAAAGTTTTTGAAGAAAAGGCAAAGAAAATAAAAAGAGCTGGCTTTCTTGCACAAGGAACCTTATATCCTGATGTAATAGAGAGCGTACCCTTTAAAGGTCCATCAGCCACTATTAAAAGCCACCATAATGTTGGGGGACTGCTAAAAAGGATGAAATTAAAACTTATAGAACCTCTCAGGGAGCTGTTCAAGGATGAAGTTAGGGTCCTTGGAAAAGAACTTAATATCCCCGAAGAGATAATTAACCGCCATCCTTTTCCTGGGCCTGGTCTGGCGATTAGAGTTATTGGAGAAGTAACAAAACAAAGGTGTAATATATTAAGAAAGGCAGATGCCATTGTTCTGGAAGAAATAAAAAAAGCTGGACTTTATAAAAATCTCTGGCAGTCATTTGCCGTTCTTCTGCCGGTTAAGAGCGTGGGTGTTATGGGTGATGAGAGGACATACGAAAATGTCATAGCTCTCAGAGCAGTAAAGAGTCTTGACGGTATGACAGCTGATTGGGCAAAGTTACCCTATAATGTCCTTGAAGCAATATCGAACAGGATAATTAACGAGGTAAAGGGAGTTAACAGAGTAGTCTATGATATAAGCTCAAAACCACCAAGTACAATAGAGTGGGAGTGAAAATTATGATCCTTTTTGATAGCATTATCAATATTGTGTTGGAAATATAACAATGCGTGAAAAGCTGATAGCCTTTATCGAACAACTTAAAACTAATACGAAGATACTTTCTTATAATGAAGCAGAAACTAAACTTGCTATAATTCAACCACTTATAGGATATCTTGGATGGGATAGAGATAATCCTGATGAGGTTAAACCAGAATATTCAGTTGAAAATAGACGAGTTGACTTTTCTCTCCGACTCAACAATTCAAACGCTGTTTTTATTGAAGTCAAACAGACAGGCGAGGATTTAGATAAAAAGGAATATCAAGAACAGCTACTCGATTACTCATTCCGGCAAGGAGTCAAACTTGCAATATTAACCAATGGGATAACTTGGTGTTTTTACCTACCTATGAAAGATGTAGATTGGGAAAAAAGGAAATTTTATACTATTGATATTAAAGAGCAGGAATCACACGAGGTTACAGCAAAATTTATTGATTTTCTCTTAAAGGATAACGTTCTATATAGCAGAGCATTAAAACATGCTGAATCTGTTTATGAAGGAAAACGTAGGGAAGAAGCAATAGAAGAAACTCTACCAAAGGCTTGGAACAAAATTGTTTCGGACCCGGATGATTTATTAATTGAACTTTTGGCAGAAACTACAGAAAAAATTTGCGGCTTTAAAGATATTGATATAGTTAAACGATTTCTTGCAAATTATAAGGACAATTTTTCCCTTACCATAGAAGATGTTTCTATAAGAGAAATAAAACCACCTTTGGTTCACACAAAAAAAAGCAGCTTAAATAGAAGTTCATACCGAGATGCTTACCGGAAACAACTAAATGACCCTGATAATCTTATTTCAAGGATAAGAGAATATATCAAAGAAAAGAGAGTGGTAAGTTATAAGGATTTAAAACGTGTCTGTGTCCAAAAGTTTGGTTGCAAGAGTGAAACCTCGGGTAGCATAGGTGCGTGTGTAACAGTTTTAGAAGATGAAAATTATATAAGAGTAGAAGGGAAAGACGATTCTAAGCGGTTATTATTCATTAAATGAGTTATCAGAGGTTTTTTAAATGTTAAATTTTAAGTGTAAGAAATGTAAATCTTTATTTACTGATGATCAAATTTCCGTGTCTCCATGGAAGCAGATTAAGTCAGAGAAAACTAAAAAGGATAATGAATCAGATGCAGCTTTTTTATTAAAACTCATTGAAGAAGCTACAAGAAATGTTAGATGTCCAAAGTGCCAATCGACAGTTTATTTGATGGGCAAAGACGGTTTTGAAATGGATGTAACAAGCGAGCCACTCGTGCAATTTATTAAAGGATTAGTTGACCTTCATAAAAATTATAAAAAAGAAAATATTACGCCTGTTTCATTTGTTAAGTATTCAGAGGAGGCAATAGATTATGCAAAAGAAATTATAGGACATCTTATGTGGAAACCAGGCACTCTAATATATTTTGAGGATAGCTATTTAATGGAAGAAGCAAAAAGTGCAATTGATAGTCTTTGGGAGGACATGAATTATGAAGACCTATCTAATGAGATGTTTTCAGGTGGATATGGAGGTCTCCTTGTAAGCATTATAGGAGATTATATTGAAAGGGGCATGAAGCTCAAACCGACTTTTGTATCTGTGAAGCCGGATGACATAGTATCTGTTTACTTTCAGAATGCTATGGAGTGTTGGTTATATGGAATAAACAGTGCAACTTTGATATTGTGTTGCTCAATTATAGAAAATCTATTGAAACTTGAAACAAAAATTGTCCAGAAAGCCAAATCTTGTATGGAAAAGTATAGAGAGCAGACTGAAGGAAAGAAATTTATCCGAGCTTATTAATAATGCTGCTAATGAAGGATTATTAGATAAATATACAAAGAAGATGGCTCATGGTATAAGATTATTAAGAAGAGATGCGGTGCATAAGCTCAAGCCAATTTCAAGTGATGAGGCATACAATGCGATAATGGATACGAAAAGAATCATTGAGCAATTACTAAAATGATCTGTAATTAAGGGAGGTAAATTAAATGAAACTTAGAATTGTAATAGAACCAGATGAGGATGTTTATGTTGCCTACTGCCCTGAGTTACCAGGCTGTGTAACATACGGCAAAACTGAAGAAGAAGCGCATAAGAATATTGTTGAGGCTGTTGAACTTTATTTAAGACCTTCGAAAGAAAAATTATCAGAGGATGCAAAGGTTTATGAGGTTGCTGTTTAATGGGACAGAGGCAGCCTCGCGTAACTGCTGACGAAATTATAAGGGTTTTAAAATCTCTTGGGTTTGAAAAGATAGATCAGGAAGGTAGTCATCAAAAATGGAGACATCCATTAACAGGAAAACAGACTATAGTTTCCCACCATACAGGTGAAATAATAAGGCCAAAGACATTCAAAAAGATTCTTGAAGGTGCTGGGTTAACGGTAGATGATTTTATAAAAATCAGGATGAAACTTTGAAAACTGAAAGACTAATGGATATAAAGACTTATTTAAAAGAAAAACGCGAACTTATTGATTCATATCTGAAATCTTATTTTGGGACTCTGTTTCCACCTGCTTCGCTTTATGAGGCAATGAAGTATTCTATTTTTGCCGGGGGTAAAAGAATACGGCCAATACTCGCACTTACTTCTTACGGGGTATGCGGTGGTAATCCTGAAGATATAATACCGCAGGCTGCTGCAATTGAACTCATACATACATATTCTCTTATCCATGATGACCTGCCTGCAATGGATGACGACGAGCTAAGACGTGGTAACCCCACAAATCATAAAGTTTTCGGAGAAGCAATAGCCATACTCGCTGGAGATGCCCTTGTCACGGAAGCTTTCTATATGATTGCAGAATGTGGAATGCGGAATGCGGAATTGAAAAAGCCTGAAACTCGAATTACAAATTCAGAAATCAGAATTCCTCATTCAGCTATCCTAAGGGTCATTTGTGAAGTTGCAATGGCATCGGGTGCATATGGAATGGTTGGAGGTCAGGCACAGGATATACTTTCAGAGAATTCAGAAGCTGATAAGGATGTTCTGAACTTTATCCACCTTCATAAAACAGCTGCACTTATTACTGCGTCCGTTAGAATGGGTCCGATACTGGCTGACAGTGATGAAGATACATTGGAAGCATTAACAATCTATGGAAAAAACATAGGACTTGCCTTCCAGATTATTGATGATGTTCTAGATGTTGAAGGTAATACTGAGGAACTGGGGAAAACAGCCGGATCGGACAAAAAAAGGAAAAAAATGACTTATCCGTTGTTATATGGGGTAGAAGTGTCCCGTCAGAAGGCACAAAAGTTAGTCTCAGAGGCATTATATGCTTTAAGGAAATTTTCTTCAAAGGCAAACCCATTGGTGGGGATTGCAGACTATTTAATAGAAAGAAGGGCTTGATGTATCTAAAACGAATCAAAACCCCGTCAGATTTAACAAGGCTGTCTATTAAAGAATTAAAGGAGCTTGCTCTGGAGATAAGGGGTACCATAATCGAGTGGGTTTCCAAAAACGGAGGCCATTTATCGTCAAACCTTGGGGTAGTTGAACTGACCATAGCCCTTCATTATGTATTTAATTCTCCTATAGACAAGATTTTATGGGATGTTGGACATCAATCTTACTCCCATAAACTTTTAACAGGAAGATATGAAAAATTCCCTAGCATCAGGAAGTATAAGGGGATAGCTGGATTTCCCAGACGGGATGAAAGTGAACATGACATCTTTAATACCGGACACAGCTCCACTTCAATCTCGGCTGCACTCGGAATAATAGAAGGGAGAGATAAGAATAAAGAAGACTTCAAGGTTATAGCTGTTATAGGCGATGGGGCAATGACTGCGGGTCTGGCATTTGAGGGATTAAACAATGCAGGTCATCTTAAAAAAGACCTTATTGTAATTCTGAATGACAACGAAATGTCAATATCACGAAATGTTGGTGCACTTTCAGCATATTTTAATAGGATACTTACTGGAGAATTTTATAAGAAGTTTAAAAAAGAAACAAAATCATTTATAGAAGGCATACCAAAATTGGGAGACAAAGCTGCAAAGCTGGCCCAAAAGACAGAAGAAATGTTAAAAGGAATATTATTGCCAGGAGTAATTTTTGAAGAACTGGGGTTTAATTATGTAGGTCCGATAGACGGGCACAATATAGAGCTATTAATCGGCACTTTAAAAAGGATAAAAAATAATTCGTCACCAACATTGATACATGTAATAACAAAAAAAGGTAAAGGATATGAGTTTTCGGAGAAAAACCCGTCTTTATTTCACGGCATCGGGCCTTTTAAAATTGAAACAGGGTTGCCAGTAAATGAAAACGGGCAATCGTATAATGAATTATTTGGTAGTATCCTGACAGAACTAGCATCTAGAGATGAAAAGATAATTGCTATTACGGCAGCTATGAAAGAAGGTACGGGACTCGAGCTTTTTGCGGATAGATATCCGGAAAGATTTTATGATGTTGGCATTGCAGAGCCGCATGCTGTAACATTCGCTGCGGGGCTTGCAATACAAGGCTTAAAACCTGTAGTTGCAATTTATTCTACCTTCCTTCAGAGGGCATATGACGAAATACTCCATGATGTATGTCTGCAGAATCTACATGTTATATTTGCCATTGATAGGGCAGGGATAGTCGGGGAAGACGGACCTACACATAATGGGTTATATGATCTGTCGTATCTGAGGCATATACCAAATATTAATATAATGGTACCAAAGGATAGTCTTGAACTCAGAGCAATGTTGGAACTTGCTTTAAAGCAAAACGGTCCTGTTGCAATAAGGTATCCAAGGGGTAAAGTACAGTCGTTAGTTGACAGTTTTCCGGGTTTTAACAAAAACTCGGCTAGTATTTTTAAAAATGGAGAGGCAGAGATACTCAGAGAGGGTGAGGACATAGCGCTGATAGCACTCGGTAATACGGTTATACCTGCTTTATCTGCAGCAGAGAGATTAGAAAAAGAGGGCTTTAGCACAATGGTCATAAATGCAAGGTTTGTAAAACCGTTAGACCGTAACCTTATATCATATGCGGTATCGGCAGTACCGAAAATAATTACAATAGAAGAAAATGCTCTTCAAGGTGGGTTCGGTAGCGCAGTGCTTGAATTCCTGAATGAAATTGAGGTCCATAATGTAAGGGTCAAACGGCTTGGCATTCCTGATAAATTCATTGAACAGGGCCATCAAGGCGAATTAAGGAAAAAATATGGACTCGACAAAGACGGGATATATATGGCTGCAATTTCAATGGTTAAAGAACCTACGTTCAGCTTTTGAAGGATAGACTCGATAAAATGGTTGTATCAAAAGGGCTTGTAAAGAGCAGGGAGTTGGCAAAAGCCCTAATATTGGAAGGAAAGGTATTTGTTGACGGCAAAAAAACAATAAAAGCAGGTACTTCTGTAAGTGAAAGTGCGATCATATCACTAAAAGAAGAGCCTCATTCATATGTTAGCAGAGGCGGTATTAAGCTTGAAGCAGCGATAAGATATTTTAAAATTGACGTCAATAACAAAATTGTTATGGATGTTGGTTCTTCAACAGGTGGATTTACAGATTGTTTATTGAAGATGGGGGCAAGAAAAGTTTACTGTATAGATGTGGGATATGGACAGCTTGCATGGAAACTCAGAAGAGACCCTAGAGTTGTAATAATGGAAAGAACAAATATAAGATATCTAACTGATATGATCAAAAGTCAACCCAGTATTAAGTACAGTGCAAAATTAGAAAGTCAGGAGTTTGAAGACCTTGTAAAAAGTAACATAAATATGGCAACAGTGGACGTTTCTTTTATTTCATTGGCTAAGGTGATGCCAACAGTACTTAATTTTATTAAGGAAGAAGGTGAGGTCGTTTCGCTTGTAAAGCCACAATTTGAAGTTGGGAAAGGAGAAGTAGGGAAAGGTGGAATTGTCAGAGAAGAAGAGAAAAGGTTGAAGACTGTAACAGGGGTACAGGAGGATTTAGAAAGACTTGGCCTTGAAACAATTGGTGTATTCCAGTCTCCAATAAAAGGACAAAAAGGTAATATAGAATATTTTTTATATATGAAAAGAAGAGTTTATGGAAGAAGATAAAGTATTAATCGGGATTGACCTTTCAACTGCATCAAAGGAAGTAATAGAACTGCTTATTGAGGATGCTTCAGACAATTCAATATATATGGAGATAGCAGACGCAAATAAAAACAGGCCTGAGATATTAAATCTTCTCCTTGAGAATCCCGATATGCCTGAGGATATCAGGCATGAAGTAAGTAAGTCTATAAACGTCCCTGTAAAACCACAATCAGAAATTGTAAAGCTTAGAAAACCACCTGAACAGCGCGAACAGACCATTCTTCAAAAGATTCAGAAATTGACCGTCTCAGAGAGAATACATCTTGCACTTAGAGGTGGTAAGGAAGTAAGGTCAATTTTATTAAGAGATCCAAGCAAAGAGGTTGCATTGACTGTTCTGGATAATCCAAAGATTACCGAGACAGAAGTGGAAGTAATTGCAAAATCACGTGCTATTTCTGAAGATGCTTTGAGAAAAATAACAAAAAAAAGAGAATGGATGAAAAACTACGGTGTAATATTGTCACTTGT
>MHEF01000141.1:0-19815 GCA_001805125.1 Nitrospirae bacterium RBG_13_39_12 | reverse complement strand
TTGAGAAAAACAAAAATGTTATAGAGGGAGTACGCGCTACTGCAAAAAAACTTCTCAGAGCCAGAAAGGCACACTGAGACTCATTACCAAAAATCTGTTGCAAATTCTGTCTAAATACCTTTAAATAAAATTCAAAACTTAAAGAAGTATATTACTTATTTAAGTTTAATAATCAGTATAAAGGGGATTACATTGCTTAGGAAGTTTAAAGTAGAAAAGTTCCATGCGGATATCATTCCGGAGTCAACTTTGTTAAGGGTATTAAAACATCTTGATAAAAAGCATATTGAAACGCCTTTTCTGCTGGTGGACTGCGAGAAGGTCAGAGAAAAAGCTTTTATGATTGGTCGGTATATCAAAAATTCAAAAATGTTCTATGCTGTTAAAGCAAATCCTGATATAGAGATACTAAGATTTCTGAATAAATTAAGACTGGGATTTGAAATATCATCTGAGGGTGAACTGGAGATACTTTTATCATTAAAAGTAGAGCCAGAAAGGATTATATCAAGTAATCCTGTAAAATCTCTAAAATTTCTGAAAATGGCTGCATCCTGTAATGTTAACTATTTTTCTTTTGATTCTGAGGAAGAAGTTGAGAAAATGGTAAAGTATGTACCCGGATGCAATGTATATGTCAGGCTTTCAGTCCCCAATGAGGGCAGCGAATGGCCGCTCAGCAGGAAGTTCGGGGTTGAACTTGATGAAGCTTTAACTCTTTTATGTTATGCAAAAAAAAGGAAACTTAATCCGGTTGGCATTACATTTCATGTAGGCTCCCAGTGTACAAATGTCTACAGTTGGAATATTGCTCTTGATAAAGCAAAGGCTTTATGGGATATGGCTGATAAGAACGGGATAAAACTAACGCTTTTGAATATTGGAGGAGGATACCCTATAAAATACACAAAAAACGTGGTCAGCATTGAAGCTATAGAAAAAAATGTAAACAGTCTTATTTATAAAAGGTTTCCTAAAGATACAGAGATACATATCGAACCAGGCAGGGCAGTTATCGGAGATGCAGGTGTGTTAGTAGGCACTGTAATTGGCAAAGCTAAAAGAGGTGATGAAGACTGGCTTTATATTGATGTAGGTGTTTTCAACGGGTTGATGGAAAGTGTCGGGGGAATAAAATACACTTATATTGTTGAAGGCTATAAAAATACGAAATATAAAAAAATGTGGACAATAGCAGGTCCGAGCTGTGACAGTTTTGATATAATAGACAATAACGTCGCACTGCAAGAACCGGAGATCGGTAATCTGATACTGATATTATCAAGCGGCGCATATACTATATCATATGCGTCAGAATTTAATGGTTTTTCTATCCCGAAAACAATTCTGATTCCTAATTAGAAAGGACAATAAAAATGATTAAATTTTTTGAAAAGGCACCATACTCACCGGTAGAATATTCCTATGATGTTGAAGAGATTCTTTATAAGGGCAAGAGTAAGTATCAGGAAATCAAGGTAATAAGAAATCTATATTTTGGCAAGATGCTTATACTTGATGATGTTGTACAAATAACCGAAAGAGATGAGTTTTTTTATCATGAAATGTTGACACATGTCGTAATGCACTCACTTCCAGAACCTAAGAAAGTTGTTGTTATTGGTGGAGGAGATGGCGGTGTGGTAAGAGAGGTGCTTAAGCATAAAAGTGTTGAAAAAGTTTATTTTATTGAAATAGACGAAATGGTAATAAACGTTTCAAAGAAATATTTTCCTGATGTAGCCTCGGGGATTGATAATACACGTGTAGAAATAAAGATTATGGATGGCGCAGAGTTTATAAGAAAGAGAAAACTTTCTGACATTGATGCTGTTATAATTGACTCTACAGATATTGTCGGTTTTGCAAGAAGTCTTTTTACAATAGAATTTTTTACCAATGTTAAGAACTGTCTAACAGATAAAGGAATGTTTGTTACACATACAGAGTCGCTTCATTTTCACAAGGATATGGTTGTTGAAATTCAGGAGGTACTGAAGAAAGTATTTCCGGTAGTTGATATTTATACTGCTCCGATTGCAACATATCCGGGGAACTGGTGGGCCTTTGCAGTAGCATCAAAAAATCTTTCACCGCGTGAAATAAGACGAAAGCCTAAGATTAAAACAAAATACTACAATGACGAAATACACCACCAGGCATTTATGCCAAAGGGCTTATATGAGAAGCTGATGCAAAGAAAACTGCAATGGTAATAAGATATTGAAAGGACACATAAGTTATCGGCAAAAATTAATCATAATATTACTGTTATTAAATGTGATTTTATGGTCAAATAATCAGATTCTATATTTTTCGCCTTTGTCTAATAAACATTATTTTGCTCATTAGTAGTGTCAAGAATCTTTTGAACGCGGCCACATCCCTTTTTTGATAACCATTTGAAGCGGTGTTGTGCTATAATAAAAAATTATTGGGTCTCAGGGAGGTTTTAAGGAATGCCGATATACGAATATGAATGCCTTAACTGCGGCAAACAATGTGAGTTGATTCAAAAGTTTGATGAAGAACCGTTAAGTGTTTGTTCTGATTGCGGTGGGCATATGCATAAACTAATATCGCATACTTCATTTATTCTTAAGGGTAGCGGTTGGTATGTTACAGACTATGCACGTCCTGATAAGAAAAAATCAGAAGTGTATGGGGAAAAACCTTCTGCAAAACCCAAAAGTAAAACGGAAACCAAACCAAAAGCCGAAGCAACTGCAAAGAATTAATGATAAATCCTCACGTCCATGTTCCCTATCACAGGATAGAGGATTACCTGCATTTTTTTAAAAAAAACAGTATTAACCTCGAAATATATTTTTCCTCAAATTCCCTTGACACGATAAAAGATTCAGACATTATAAGCCTCAGAAAAAACCTTGATTACAATCCTTCTTTAAGCATTCATGCTCCGTTTATGGATCTGTCTCCAGGAGCAGTGGATTCAAAAGTGAGGGATGTTACTAAAGAAAGGTTTTCACATGTTTTTGAAATAGCCGGGATCCTGATGCCAAAGACAATTGTATTTCATTCCGGTTATGAAAAATGGAGATATGCAAAAAGAGTTGATATATGGCTTAAAGGATGTTTAAAAACATGGCCGCCTTTTATCGAAATGGCTGATGATATAGGTACAAAAATAGCCATAGAAAATATCTTTGAGGATGACCCGACAAATCTCAAACTTCTAATGGAAGAATTAAGCTCTGAAAACTTTGGTATATGTTTTGACACAGGACATTTCAATCTCTTTTCCAGGGTTCCTCTTGAAGAATGGTTAATTCAGCTAAAGTCTTATTTTGTAGAACTGCACCTTCATGACAACAACAGGACATTCGATGACCACCTTGCTATAGGTGAAGGGACATTCGACTTTGATACATTATTTTCAGTTATTAAGGATAAGAATATAGTTTTTACTTTAGAAGCACACACTCCGGAAGATACCCTAAAAAGTATTCAAAAGTTATATAAATATACATAATATCAACAAATTAGTAGCTTTATATAAAGTAAATTATTAATATAAATTAAATAACTTTATATAAAAACCTCATAATCTATCAAAATGTTCACAATACAATTTCCCCTTTTTTGTTTAACATGGAAATAGAGTATTATAATTTAGTAAATGCCAGCGGAAGACAAAATAAGGATTCTCCTTGTTGAAGACAACGTCGAATACCAGACCATAACAAAAAATATTCTGGAAAAAGCTGGATACTCTGTTTCGATAGCAAAAAACGGGAAAGAAGCGGTGGAATCAGTCAGAAAATACCAATATGATCTTGTACTGATGGATATCCAGATGCCGGTGATGGGTGGTTTTGAAGCAACAGAACTCATAAGAACAAATGAAAAAGACACGCGTATCCCGATAATAGCCTTTACAGCTATGAGAGGATGTCGTCAAAAGTGCATAGAAAAGGGGATGGATGATTATATAGCCAAGCCTATAATAAAGGACGTCCTGCTCGAAACTGTAGATAAATGGATTGACAGGAGAAAAGTAATACTGTTTGTGGAAGACCATGTTGACACCAGAAGGCTCATCAGGAATTATATGCAGAAAGAAAATTTCAGGATCATCTTTGCAAAAAACGGTGCAGCGGCAGTAAGTCTTTTAGCAAAGCATAGGATTTCTCTTATTTTTATGGACATGGAGATGCCGGTGATGGATGGCTATACTGCCTCAAGGGCTATAAGGAGCCTTGATCGGGGAACCGGGATACCTATTATTGCGATGTCAGCACATGACGGAGAAGAAGCGATCA
The DNA here is from genome assembly GCA_001805125.1 of Nitrospirae bacterium RBG_13_39_12. Classification (GTDB taxonomy): domain Bacteria; phylum Nitrospirota; class Thermodesulfovibrionia; order Thermodesulfovibrionales; family SM23-35; genus RBG-13-39-12. The sequence goes on along the minus strand of MHEF01000141.1, from coordinate 15,532 downwards.
AAAGATTCATGAAGTGCAGATGTACAGATTATCTTTGTAAACCTATAAAAAAACATAAACTTGTGGATATAATCCAGAAATATTTGGGGGATGAAAACGTATACAAGAAGGGGAGTGTACGTGCGCAGAGAGATGCAAGTTTATTCGTACATGTTGCACATGATATAAAGAAACTTGTACCAGATTTCATCGAAAACCGTCGCAGGGATACAGAAATAATAAGCAGTCTGCTTACTGAAGGTAACCTTCAGGAGATTTACAGGATAGGTCACAGCATGAGGGGCTCGTCCGGCTCATATGGATTTGATGAAATAGGAATGATAGGGAAGAAACTTGAAACAGCAGCACAGAAAGGTGATATTGCTAAAATAATACAGTTAAACAACCGGCTTGCTGAATATCTCTCTAAAATCAAGTTTATTATCGAAGACTGAAAATTAAAACTGTTATATCAGACGAGATTTATTTAAGAAGTTTGTTTACTTTTTTAAGGAGCTCAGACTTATTGATTGGTTTTATTATATAATCGTCAGCCTTATATTTTGTTATAGCTTCGCTTTTGTATTTCAGCCCTTTATAAACGCTTGACATAATAAGGACTTTGGGGTTTTTCTTTAAACTCTTATCTTCCTTAATGATTTTGCTGAGTTCAAAGCCATGGATACCTGGAAGAAGACCATCAATTATGGCCAGGTCAGGCTGTTCTTTGATTACCATATCCAAAGCCTCATCTCCTCTTCTGCACGTCACAACTTTAAAATCTGTTTCTTGTAGGAAATGATGAACAAGGGTTAAGGTGTCCTTGTCGTCCTCAACTATCAATATTTTCATCTTTTGTCCTGGTTTTTTGAAAATAATCCTGTTTATGTGTTAAACAAAATTATTTTACAGTATTGTCATATTTTATTCCAATAATTCAAATTGAGTAGTTACATGTTAGTGATTTATTACAAAAAAAATGCTTTCTCTGAATTTTCAGGACAGCCATATCGATTTTACACTGATATGAAACGATTTTGAAAAGCTGTAACCATGACTGTATAATATTGAAGTAAAGTTTGATATTTTTTCCCAAGCAAGAGGTATAATGTATAAGATTGGCAAGAACTTAGAGAACTATGTTGTGCATATCAAGAAATTATTTTATGGGTTGAAACCTGTGTCTCTGGTATATAGTCTATATGTAAAATAATTATAAAATTCGGATATATGCAATGCGAGAAGATAGTAAAATAACCCCTGCATCATCAAAGCATGAGAATATCCGCACCGGTCTGAGCGTGGAAGCGATCAGGCAATCCGTACTTGATAATCTTTACTTTTATCTTGCTAAGGTTCCACAAATCGCAACACTTAATGACTGGTACATGGCACTTGCTTATACAGTCAGGGACAGGATGGTACAGCGATGGATTAAAACGCTTCAGAACTTTACAGAAGATCTGACAGTTGTTTCATACTTGTCTTCCGAATTCTTGATAGGACCGCAACTGGGGATAAACCTCATCAATCTTGGCATCTATAATGAAGTCTCCCATGCTGTAAAAGGGATAGGTGTTAATTTAGAAAAACTTATAGAGCAGGAGGAAGAGCCTGGGCTTGGTAATAGCGGCTTGGGTAGACTGGCAGCCTGTTATATGGATTCGCTTGCAAGGCTCGAGATTCCTGCTATCGGGTACGGTATACGCTATGAATTTGGTAAATTTGTTCAGGAGATTCGTAACGGGTGGCAGGTTGAAATGACCAACAAGTGGCTTACACCAGGCAACCCATGGGAGATTTCGCGCTCAGAGATAAGCTACAACGTAAGTCTTGGTGGCCGCACCGAATCTTATTATGACGAGCAGGACTGTTTTCGTGTTCGATGGATTCCAAAATTTTCCATTAAAGGGGTTGCGTATGATACACCGATATCCGGATATAAAGTTGCCACAACAAACCTGTTGCGTCTCTGGAAGTCCGAGGCCGTGGAATCCTTTGATTTTGAGGCCTTCAACACTGGTGATTACTTTGGCGCAGTCAACGAAAAAATTGCATCAGAGTCGATAGGCAAAATCCTCTATCCTGATGACGAGCCATACATAGGCAAACAGTTACGACTGGCGCAGCAATATTTCTTTGTATCCTGCTCTCTTCAGGACATGATACGCCTTCACCTGTTGCGTTGGAAAAGTATTCATGACTTCTCTAACTCCTTTGCAGTGCAGATGAATGATACCAATTCAACGATTGCAGTGGCGGAGCTGATGAGACTTCTGGTTGACGAACATCTGGTGAATTGGGACAAAGCATGGTACATTACACAGAACACTTTTTCATATACAAACCATACAATTTTGCCTGAAGCAATTGAGAAGTGGCCTCTACCCATGTTCACTGGAATCCTCCCGAGACACCTTGAAATCATCTATGAGATAAACCGGCGCTTTCTTGACGAGATATGGTTGAAGTATCCTGATAATAGCGATAAGATTGATCGTATTTCTATCATAGATGAGAGTGACCAGAAGTATGTCAGGATGGCACATCTTGCAGGCCTGGGAAGTCACGCGATTAACGGAGTTACAGAAATACATTCACAGCGTGTCAAGAATACCATACTATCCGACCTTTATGAACTGTATCCTGAGAGGTTTCATAATATAACCAACGGAGTAACACCAAGACGCTGGATTACGCTCAGTAACCAGAGGCTATCTGAGCTCATAACAAATACAATCGGAGACAGATGGATCAGTCAGATGGAAGAAATAAAAGAACTTGAAACTTTTGCCCATGATTCAGATTTTATAAAAAAATGGAAGCAGGTAAAGCACGAAAACAAGCGTGATCTTGCCAGGATGATTAATGGCCGAACCGGTATCACCGTTAATCCTGATACGCTCTTCGATATTCATTTGAAGCATTTTCGTGAATACAATCGCCAGCACCTCGGAGTTCTTCACATAATCGCGCTATATAGCAGGATTAAGAAAAATCCACAAATAGACATCACGCCCCGCACTTTCATCTTTGGGGGCAAATCTTCTCCAGGAAATTTTACAGCAAAGCTCATCATAAAACTGATAAATTCTGTTGCAGAAGTGGTAAATAATGATCCGGGTGTTGCAGGACGCCTGAAAGTTGTTTTTTTTCCTGACTTTAATGTAAAGAATGGTCAAAAGGTTTATCCATCTGCTGATCTCTCTGAACAGATTTCTACTGCAGGGAGAGAAGCATCGGGGACAGGAAACATGAAGTTCTCTATGAATGGTGCACTGACGATAGGAACGTTAGATGGTTCGAATATCGAAATACTTGAAGAAGTTGGTACTGAAAACTTTTTTCTTTTTGGTTTGAGTGCTGATGATGTCCTTCACATAAAATCTCATGGCTATAATCCCATGGTTTACTATAAAGATAACCCTGACCTTAAAGAGGTATTCGATCTTATTAGTTCAGGATATTTTTCCAACAAAGACACAAACCTGTTCAAGCCTCTCGTTGACTCACTGCTCTGTCGTGACGAGCACATGGTGCTTGCTGATTATCAGTCCTATATTGACTGCCAGGAACGCGTAAGCAATGCTTTCAGAGATCAGGAAAAGTGGACGACCACGTCAATCGTTACTGTTGCAAGGATGGGAAAGTTTTCATCGGACAGGTCCATACGTGAATACTGCGAGAAAATTTGGTATGCCACACCTCTGAAAATCGATCTTGATAATACATAATATAAGCGGGAACATGGTTCAATAGAGCAAAATACCATAGAAGGAGTATGCTATGATTAATAAAGGATTGTCAGAAATCTTGCAGTCCTCTTCGATGCTCAGTCAGGTAGTGGGAGCAGAGAAACTTTTCCTCTCGGGACGCAGGAAACGAGGTGAAGACCTTGAGAGTGCAGTAAGATTCTTTCTGGAGTTCCTGCATGGTTTCGAGAGTTTCGATTTTGATGGTCCGTGTGTCACTATTTTTGGATCGGCGCGCTTTCCTGAAAGACATCGCTACTACGAGCTGGCACGCGAACTCGGACGAGCTCTTGCCAATGCAGGCTATGCTGTCATGACCGGGGGAGGACCCGGTATTATGGAAGCTGCGAACCGGGGTGCCAAGGAAGGCGGGGGTCTGAGCCTCGGCTGTAATATAAGGCTTCCCATGGAGCAGCAACCAAATTCATACCTTGACAAGTTCATAGAATTTGAGCACTTTTTTGTACGCAAGGTAATGCTTGTAAAATATTCTACAGCCTTTATAGTTATGCCGGGCGGGTTCGGTACGCTTGATGAGGCTTTCGAAGTTATAACACTTGCTCAGACAGGAAAACTTGAGCGATTCCCAGTTGTAAGTATGGCCAAAAATTTTTGGGATCATCTCCGCCGTTTCATGCACGATACAATGCTGGCCGAGGGCACCATCAGCAAAGAGGATATGGATTTCATCCAGGGTGCAAACACGGTTGAAGATGCCATTCGTATAATTCGCGGCCTTTCGCGGGGAAACTTTTAACAAGATGTAATATTGGATTAGAATTATTTTCAGCCAGAAGAGAAATTAGCATTTTGCAAAAAATAGACAATAAAATAATTATACGAAAATTCGGGTTGCGCCAGAGCCGACAGTTACTGGCAATAGCTGTAACTATGTTACTTCTTTTGTTTCTCACTTTCATCTATAAGCGTCCTGACATTTTCGGAGAAATCTCAAAAAATAATATTTTTGAAGCGCAGATTCTAATTATCACTATGTTTGTCGGTTTTAGCGCTATGAACTGGAGATGCCCGTCATGTAATAAATATCTGGGGAACAATATCTTCAGAAAAAAATGTAAAAAGTGTGGAACAAGATTACGGTAACGGAGTTGTTTTGGTAGAGGGCTGGAGTTTGTGAGCCTGACATTATAACAATAGACTAATCTGACCAAAATGTTTTTTAGGAAAAAAGAATTATTTTAAATAAAGTAATGTTATGATTCTCAATTAATGAAAAAGGCAGTTTATCAAAACTGCCTTTTTCATAGAAAATAATAGTTATTCAGCAATCATAGTTAGTATGCTGTTTTAGGAGGAGTCACAACATCCTCTGTTCCTGTAATAATTAACGATGGCTGTGTTACTTGGTGAAGCCGATTTAATATGACGTTACATTTATCAATTGCTCTTGCCTGTTGCACTATACTTCCAACGTGAACAGGCTCTGTTATCTGTGGGAAATATTTTGAAGGGTCTGGATTTTCTTTGAGCCATTCAGACGGAAACAGAAGACTGAACATTCTTGCTGTCCGCTCTTCAAGTGTGCCGGATATATCAGATAGTGTATGTTTTTCTGTGAATATAACAGGTGACTTTGATATAATTTATTAAGGGTTTTTAAAATGGATACCATCGAAAAACTGACAGTTCTGTCCAAAGATTCCCAGTATGATCTGGCATGTGCATGCGGCACCGGAAAGAATGAACACCGTAGGAGGGGAGTTGACGGAAGGTGGCTTTATCCCGTAACCCTTCCGCAGGGCGGTTATACAGTCCTTCTGAAAACCCTTCTCTCGAATGCATGCAGGAATGACTGCAAATATTGCCCATTACGATCTGATACGAACATGAGGCGTTGTACACTTCAACCTGAAGAGGTTGCCCGGGTGTTCATGGAATATCATAGAAGAAGGAAGGTTTTCGGACTTTTCCTGAGTTCCGCTGTCATTAATAATGCGGACTACACCATGGATAAGATCAATACCGTTGCACGTCTTCTAAGATACAAACATAATTTCAGGGGTTATATACACCTTAAAGTCATTCCCGGAGCTTCGGATGCAGCGGTTGAAGATACCCTGTCACTTGCTACTGCCGTGTCTCTTAATATCGAGACACCGGGCAGAAAACACTTTGCTGTACTTTCTGATAAAAAAGATTACGATAAAGACATAATCCGTCCGCTAAAGCTGATTGGAAAGCTCACAGGGAGAGGAATGAGGTTTTCGGGAGTCAAATGCACCACCCAGTTCATCGTTGGTGCTTCTGACGAGAACGATTCGGAAATTATAAAATATATGTATGGCCTGTACAAGCGTATGAATTTCAAAAGAGTTTATTTTTCAGCTTATCAGAAAGGTCTTGGAGATCCCGGGATTCCAGGGGAAAAGAGGTTATTCAACAGCCCTGAAAGGCCTTTTATGCGTGAACATCGCTTGTATCAGGTTGACTTTCTCATCAGAAAATATGGGTTTAGAAGGGAAGACATTATTCTGGACAACAGTGGAAATCTGAGAGATGATAAAGACCCCAAGCAGGTCTGGGCAGACAGCCATCCCGAATATTACCCTGTCAGGATCAATACATCGGGCAATGAAGAATTGCTGAGGGTGCCGGGTATCGGGTTGGATACGGTCAAAAAGATATTATCAATACGCCGGGAGAGAAAGATCAGACAGCCCGAAGACCTTGGCATAAAAGGGAAGAGACTCGATAAAATCAAAGATTATGTGATTTTTGAGTGAACCCTTTTTTAAACCCTATATGCTAAACGTAATGGTATGCAAACACTATCTTCCATATAAGCAGTCAGACTGGATACTGAGTAGAGATACGGCGCAGAGATCTTAAAAGTATACTTATTCGATATAATTACTCTGAAAGGATTACATGAAGGAAAGAAGACGTTATAAAAGATTTAAAGTAGATCTTATGGAAATTAATAGCAGACTGGTTCTTGCCAGAAATGTAAAAATTATTAATATAAGCATTGGCGGGATTTCATTGAAGGTAGATAGAATATTAAACATAGGCAGTGAACATACGCTCAGAATAGAAGGGAAAGGAAAGGCTTTGAATATAAACTGTATTGTTATTTGGGCCTGTCTAACAGAAAGCACAGAAGACTCTAAGGGAAATATTATTCCAATATATACAGCTGGTATGAAATTCAGAAATGTTTCAGACGAAAAGATAATTGAAATTGCAGATTTTATAGAAAATCTTAAAATTAATAAGATGGTTGATATTAAAAGCAGTAGCGGTCAGAGGCTCCATATCAGGGCTCAAATCGAAGCCCCGGAAAGCGCAGTCTTGAATTATCATGAAATTCACAAAGTAAAAAAGCTTAGTCTTGGTGGTATGCTGATAGAAAGTAAGTATGCTGTGGAAGTCGATAGCGAATTTCCAATGAAGATATTTTTTTCTGAGGAGAAATCTGTGAATTGTATGGGGAGAATTGCCTCATGCTTCCTGATAAAAAATGAGGAACCAGAGCTTTATGACATAGGTGTAGAATTTTTAGATATGTCACAGCAGGACAGGGAAATATTAAATGGATTTATCCTATTGCTTGGTGATATTAATAATTTTTCATCAATATAACTTTATAAAAGTGAATATTTCAGAATCAATACCTTTTACTTGTTCTTATTATTACAAAGCATAAGATGGTTTATAACAATTCTGTGAAACAATTTAAACTCAATAAAATCATTGTCGCATCTCTTGTCACGGGTTTGCTAAATATTTTCATATTTGCTGAATCTATTTATGCTGCTGATTGTGAGATAATCGATATGAAGAAATATGATAAGGAATTAAGGTCAATAATTAATGATTGGTATCATGGTATTCCTTACATGAGATTGTTGACGGAAAAATACTACTGTGCTTCTGTTACGGTTAGGAATAATTTGTGGAGGAGCCTTTTTTCCGAGCACATAGAAATTACAGCAATGTTTACAGACCGGAGCACTGCAAAAAAGAAGTTTGAATGTGAAGAAAAGCGTCTCCATCATATGGAAGAGTTTTTTTTATGATATAGTTTTACCATGTAGTCTTTTTGCAACACAGAATTATTTGCCAGACTGTATAATTTGTTAGGTTATTGCATTGTATAAAAAAAACAGGAAGCAGTTAATGTGGAGATGAGTAAAAGTAAAAAAGCCTATGTAGGCAGCAAGGACTATTATTCCAGTATCATAAATAATCTTCAGGAACCAATAATTGTTGTTGATTCCAATTGTCATATCGTTGATGCCAACAAGTCAGCATGTACTTATCTCGGACGCGAAATAGAAAATCTAAACGGACAAAATTGCTGCGGATTATCTCATCCTTCTGACAGGATTTATTTTGAAAAAAGCAAGTCTTGTCCTTGCAGAATAGTATTGGAAACCCTGCAACAGACCCAGATAATACATGAGCATCATCATCCTGATGGTAAGACCGTTTGGGAGGAAATACTGGCGTCACCACTAAAAGATAAAAGTGGCAAAGTTGCTTATGTCGTTATGGAATTACGGGATATTACAGAGTTAGTAAAGTTAAAAGATGTTTCCGGTAAGTTGGATGCCGAGATAAAAATAATGAGGAAATTTACACCAATTTGCGCCAGTTGCAAAAAAATCCGGAATGAAGAAGGTAATTGGGAGGATGTTGAACATTATATTCATGAACTTTCAAAAGTAGAATTTACACATACTATTTGTCCAAAATGCCAAAGAAAACTTTATCCCGACCAATTTAAAAATTAATTTACATTTTTATTTCTGTCCTTATTTTTTACTGCTTAATCAGTAGTGCTTACTGCCTGCTTATTACTGTTTATTTCTTAGTTCTTACCGCTAGTGTCTACTGCTTAGTTTTTAGTATTTAGTTATTAGTGCTTTCGAGTGTTGAATTTTGAGACCTCCTTTTTTCTTTTAGACTATTAAAAAAGAGTCCTGGAATTATAATTAAAATGATTTGGAATATGACGAAAATAATTATATATATATATATATATATGTATGTCAAAATGTTACATCGGTTTCTTATAAGAATAGTCTTAAATCTAATATAATTAATAAAAACAATAGGTTATGTAATGAGCATAAATTGGCACATATTATGCTATTATAATATTAATTATTAATTTAAATTAATAATATTGGGAAAGATTGATGCATAAAGTCCTGAACAATTCGCATAAGGAGGAATTTTCGTGAGCGGTCATAAGATAGAAAAACTCATCTCAATACTGATGGAATCGCCGATTTATCTTACATTATCTATGAAGGAAAGATATCTGTTGATAAAGAGGTTGCTTGAAGATTATCCGGGTATTTTTAAGAGTAGCAATACTGAAATATAGTTTAACGGAAAACCTAAACCATAGATTTACTTTAATACTGTTAACAATCTGTTATCTAACAATATTCTATAATGTCCAATAAACACATCTTTGGTTTTGAATTCTTATTGACTCCCATCCTGTAAGCCGGCATATCCTTGTCCTGATTCAAGCTGAATTCCCTAGGATGTCTGTTTTGTGGGGATTTTTTCAATGTTTATTCATGCATTTATATATATATATCTATGGATTGAACGGTTATAATTGATTTCGGGGATTTGTTGTGAATGATTTACACATAATATCCATAATGCTTCTTAATTTTTCCTCAAGCCTGGACAATTTCGGAGTGGGGGTCTCATACGGGTTGAGAAAAATATGTATCCCTTTATCTCTGAACCTGTTTATAGCATTCCTTAACAGCAGCGGAACTTTTTTCTCTATGCTCTTCGGCAAGGAATTTACAGGCTTTCTAAGGCCTGATGCTGCCGGATACCTCGGCGCATTTTTGTTAATAGGAATAGGTTTTTCGATTATTGTCATTGAGTTCCATAAAAAAGAAGTCGGGAGGTCTTCATCTCCTGCTTATTCTGATAAAAAGTCTGTAAGTGAAAAGAAATTGTTCTCAAGGGTTTCCTCCTTTATCGACGACCCTTTCGCAGCAGGCATCCTATGCTCAGGCAAGGTTAAGATGAAGGAAGGCATTATCTTGGCCTCTGCCCTTACACTTAGCAATATTTCCACAGGCATTGATGCAGGAATGCTCAGATTCAGTCTGATACTTACCACTGCTGCTGCTTTTGTATTCAACGTTCTTGTACTCTATACAGGTGAGAAGACGGGTCACTATTCCGGAGCGAGAATAATAAAGGGAATCTCTGGAATAACGTCAGGGTTGCTTCTCATCTTTATAGGTCTTTATGAGACACTCGGCTGAAATCCATTACGAAATTGCAAAACTACAATCCGATGATATAATTTAAGAACAATTTATTTTAAAAAGAGGGGGATACGTTCATGAATAAGAACATGGGTACAGCAGACAGGATATTGAGGACGATAGTTGCTCTGGTCATTGTTATTATTTTGGTCACAGGGAAGATAAGCGGTGCACTTGCAGTTATTATCGGAATAGTAGCTGCTGCATTTTTACTTACTAGCGCAATCGGATGGTGTCCGCTATATATGCCGCTGAAGATCTCAACAAAAAAGGCTGAAAAGAAATAGCACTTACTATTTTAGAAAGCTTTCAGACTAAATGAAATACCTCATCATCATTTTTATTCTCATAATAATTATTGGCATCCTTGCCAATCATGAACTCTCCACGGACAAAAAGAGAATTAAAAGAATGATCAGGGAATACTCGTACAGAACCTATTCTCCTGAAGATGAAGAGGAAAAGCATCCTGAAAAAGAGGAGAATAAGTAAGCGCTTTAATTCTGCTGCTATAATATTTTACATTTCAGCTGTATTTTTTCATCAGCTGCTTTTAATTCAATAAATTCAATTTGAAATAATGAGAGCAAAAGAATTTATTATAGATATGTTTATCTAAGACCCTTAAATTTTCAATTTGCAGGAAACGTGTAGCCTTATGTTTTTTGTCATGCTCAGGGAGCTTTAGTAGTAGCCCCTCACATGGCTTGTACGAAATTGTTCACAAGGAGGGGATTGAACTCACTCCCTGCAGTTTCAATGAGCAGACCCAGAATAGAGGTGTTGTTGAGGGTTTTACGGTGCGGAAGGTCGTCGCTCATTGCACAATAAAAATCTGAAATAGCAACGATCTGGCTGATGATATGCTGTTTTCCAGGCCTTTTTCTTATCTCAGGATATCCTGTCCCATCATATTTCCTGTGGTGCTCATACGCAACAGTTATCGCTATCTCAGGGACCTTGTTAAGAGATGCGAGCAGGGCAGCGCCATAGGCAGGATGGTTCTTCATAACTGTCCATTCAGCTTCACTGAGCGAGTTTTGTTTGTCCAGAAGTTTATTCGGCATTAACGTCTTGCCGATATCGTGAAGGAGGGCAGCTAATCCGATGTCAAAGAGAAGGGCATTACCCAGATTTAGATGTTCTCCCTGAAGGATCGAGAGCATAGCTACCTTTGCGGAGTGAACATACAGATCATTACTATCTTCCTTCAAGGTTTCAAACAAAGAAAGAAGATTACCTTCTTTGCGGACGTTCGCTATAAGGCTACCAACAACCGCATCTACGGTTATCATGTCGATGCGCCCTTTTGCAGAAATGTCGCGGAATATCCGCTTGATCTGTATGAGTTCATCCTTCAGGCCATGTCCCGTTGGAAACATTTCGATTCGGGGAAGCTGCTTGCTTCGTTCTAGTGCTATATGAACATAGGAGTGGAAAAAACCGCCTGAGGATGCGAGATCAAAAAGGAACCTCTGGAGCTCTTTCGCACGTACACCTTTACTGAGTAAAATTGTAATGACCCCTTTATGCTGTAACTTCAGGAAAAATTTCTTGGTTTCAGGTACATCTAAAGACATCCGGACCCCGTTGATGAGCATGCTGTTGTCGTCAGTGATGGTAATGGTGAAAAAATGTTCGATGTGCATTGAATTAATGATGTCGAGAGCTTCTTCTACATGCCGGGAAACAAAATGCGGATCACTGCGATTTGACCTGAAGTTGGACATACAGGAAACAAAGCAGGAAACAATTTTTACAGCTTCCTCGATCATTCCTTACCTATGTTTTCCGGCTGACATGTCGTATCGTTTCATAAGTTTTTTGCTTATGGCCAGGATATCTTTGTTTGTCGAATGCATGCCGTAGTCGATTAGCGGTCCAACCGTTGAAGCAGGATAATTTTGTAGCGTCCTGAAGATCTCGACCGTCAATTTATCAAAATCGTCTTTGTTCAGCCCAGTTGTTGACCTGCATATATCCAGAAGATGTCCTACAGCGCTACTGTCCCCGATTCTGCCCAGCGCACGGACAATACCCTTCTTGAAATGTGGTCTCTTCCCTGGAATGTCCTTTTCCCGCAGTAGGCGTATAAGATGTGGCACAGCGTATTTGAGCCTGTAAGCGCCAGTGAGTCTGACTGCTCCCTTCTGAAGCTGGAACACATCGCTCCGTAGGAACTTTATCACATGGGCGTCTGCGTCCGGATCCTGAAAACTGAGGAGCGTCTTCAACGCTTCAAGGCGAACAAGCGGTACTTCGTGATCCAGGAATTCCTTCACCGCAGACGTGTAACTCCTTCCCCTGCATTCCCTTAACAGGTAGAGCATATTTCGTGAGACATACCAGGAAATGTCTCTGAGACGTTTGGCGATATATTTGACTGCGTCGCTCCTGATGGAGATTAAAAGCGACATAATGAACCTTCGTGTGCTTGTGTCGGACTCTTCAATGAGAGCGTCAAGCAGATAGGGCACGATGTAGGACCGTAAGGCAATAGTTAACCTGAAAGCACTGTCCCGCTGTTTTCTGCCATATTGCCTTACCGCATAAACAATTTTGGTGTTAAGCTTGTCTGAAGAAAAGATTTTCCTGATCATTGATGATGCTTGGTCGCTGCATCTACCCTGCAATGACTGTGTTTTCAGGGAATTGAACATTTCAAGGACCTTCTCAAAGTCGCCTTTTTCCGTGTATAATTCGACGACTGCAGCTAGCCTTCCCTCAAATTTTCGGTACGCATCATTATCAAGTGAGTTTGACTCGAGAATCTCGAGCAACACATAAAAAGATGAATCGGTAATCGCTTCCTCTGTACATTCTGCAATGATTGCGGCATTTGATCCTGCATCAACCGATGCAGCCCGGAGCGAAGATGAAAGGGCGTCCAGTGTCCCTTTATCTTGAAAGTGCGCCATATGTGATTTATCGAACATGATGGCAGTCTCCCCTGGTAGCTCTATGTCATGAATGACAGCGTTTCCGGAGACGACGAAGTCAAAGGAGAAATCAGAACCTTCAATCGTTCTGCAGAGAACGAATTCGGGCTTTTCAGAGGGTATAACTGAAGCACACAGGGATTCGGAAAAATTATAAGTTCCTTGTAATGAATCAGGCGGGATGTATAGCTCCTGATTTGGAAGAAGATTATCGGTACTGAAAAGGGAGGCACAGCTTGAGAGAAAGGTTAACCGAAGATCGGACCTGAGCCCAGTAAGAAATGTCCTGCACCGTTCAACTGCGTTCTCTCCGTACATTTCTCTGGCTTTATCAAAATAAGTTCTGGTCACTCTTTCAACCATTTCCCTGCCAGGTGACCTGAAAAGCATGGTGTTGAGGAGATGCGCCATTTCCTGTGGAGGGATATCCATTATGATGCTGAGTTTATCCTCTGGAATATTATATTCAAGGAGGGCTTCAACACATTCTGCACGAAGGTTACCCTCTGCAATCTCCTGAAAGCTGCCCTCCTCCTTGTGAGAATCTATGCTTAAAGAAGACAAGTCTTCGGAGCTTTCTTGCTGATACATTTTTCTTTCGTGGTCATCGCTGAGACCATAATTAGCGGCCTCTTCATGGGGGACTGCTTTGGCAGAACGCATGAAGAAGGGTGACTGGGCCTTTCCGCTTTCTATATGAAACATTGTGCTTTCGTAATCCTTGATGAGCCTATTATGAGACGTGTAGTCAGGGGAGGGTATACCTGTATAAGCGGCTAATGATTCTGCAGGATGCACGATTATATTTGCAATACTTTTCTCCGTTATGGCCTTGGAGATTTCATCGACGGAAAGTTTTTTTGTTGAAATAATTTTGTGAAATCTGATAAGTTCCCTCTGGGTAAGCTCCCTTGCAAAAGACAAAGCCTTTATGTTCATGCTAACGAGCCAGGACGAAAAATGTCCCAGAACAAAGACGTTATCGTCCAGTACCTTTCCGTCAATCATAAGCTTCCCTTCAGACGTTTCAATGCGTATTTGTGATTGAGGCTTTTTACGAAAAGCCTTACGTAAGCCATGGAAAGCGTTTTTCAGGGAATCAGATACAAGAGGATGATTGTATGGGTATAGAAGTGAGTGAACGTGTGCAGCATAAATATTAATTAACGCATCAGAAACAAGCCTTGTCTCGAGGGAATCGTTCGCCTTGTCAAATAATTCATGCATGGGTTCTTTTTTGAAGAAAGATCACAAAATTGTCACAAAATACTACTATGTTTTATAATTTTATCATCTTACAGTTCCTTTTTCAAATAGAGGTTGTTTTTACGTCACCTTTTCTTTTATAAACTTGTATCCTTTAACTTTTGCTATGCGGTTTGACAAGGAATTTCCGATATTTTTTTGTATTACATTCTTTCTCTGGCCAGCGGTTCAACTTCTTTTCCAGCTTAAAGACGATATGGGACAGAAATAAAAATAGTGATAGGGTGCAATATTTAAAAAAAATGTGCAGGGATGGAGACAGGTACATTCAAAGATAAAGGCAAGTTTAAAGTTTTAATAACACATATAATATATGTAATTATAATATGTTATAATTATAACTTAAAGTATTACATTATATATAAATGTTACATGGAAACAGGTTTCGGGGTGCTATTTTTAGGAACTTAGCTTATTGTTAATATAGTACAACAGTACCTGATTGCTTTTAAAGTTGGGCTTGTTTATTCATTCATTCACTAATTTATTTTTCCTGTTTAGAAAAAAGTACGGATCTTTATGTAGCTATGCAGGTATTACAGGTATTATAGGTATAATGAGAGCAGGGAATTATTATGAGAGTTTTCAATCTTATACTTTTGCTGTTTCTCCTGTCCATATTGTTGATTTACACATTAATCGGACTGAGGTTCAGTTTTTCAAAAAAACATAGTAAACATCTAACAGTCCCATTCGTTATAGGGATTGTCATCGGGGTAATTGGTGGCTTCATTGTCATCTACCAACTGAAAATATCGAGCGGTTCAGTATCCTTTGACATTGAACTTTCACGCTGGCTGGCAGTGACTGTTATTGCTATCATTTTAGGCGGGCTTCTAAGCCTGTACATTTTTCTAAGAATGCGGAGAAAATAAATAAAGCCATAGTAAGGATCTGCTTGTTTGGACAACCTGTTTAGCCGGCATTCCATCTCTGCCTTAACTAACGTTTCCAGGATGACCTCTTATCCTTCTATGGCCCCAAAATTTGGGTTGCGACCCCAGGTCCGGAATCCCTTGAGCTCTTTTGTTTAAGTGGGGGCTTTGGTAGATGCTTCAGGCTTCCTCCTCGTTGCTGGAGGCTTGCTCACCACATCCAACTCCTGCTCCCTTTCCTAAGGTTTGGTCCTCAGGTTTTACTCCGTCCTGAGTATCGCAATTTCTTGTCTTTGTCTTGTATTCCTTAATTATAAGTTTACTCCGTCAGAGTGAAATATCAATACTCAGAATATACCGATTAAGAGTTGAAAATAGAGATAATTTCTTTATAATTACGATTATCGCCTATTACCTTTTAAAAATAGGCATAATACGAAATTTCG
>MHEF01000140.1:9348-14029 GCA_001805125.1 Nitrospirae bacterium RBG_13_39_12 | reverse complement strand
CATTATTTAATTGTAACATTTCTAAGATCTCCCCACACAGTAGTAGTTAAAACCTTTATCCTTAAGCTTTTGCGGCTCATAGATATTCCTCAAATCAAAGAAATAAGGTTCCTTAAGAAGCCTCTTCAGTTTGTCGAGTTCGAGGTTTCGGAACTGGTTCCATTCAGTAACAATGACAAGGGCATTCGCACCTTTAACAGCGTCATAGGAATCTTTACAGTATTTGATGCCAGGGAAAATACTCTGTGTGCTTTTCATGGAAACTGGATCATAAGCTCTAATCTTTGCTTTCTGCTCAAGAAGCTTTTTGATTATATTAAGGGATGGAGCTTCCCGAATATCATCCGTGTTTGGTTTAAAAGAAAGCCCAAGGATCGCTATAGTTTTGTCTTTCAGTGATCCCATCGCTTCTGTAATTTTTCTTGTCATTGATTCCCACTGCCTTTCGTTAGCTCTTATCGTAGCATCTACAATACCGAGTTCAACGCCATGTTCTTCAGCCATCTTCAAAAGGGCATTGGTATCTTTTGGCAGGCATGACCCACCATAGCCAGGCCCTGGATGAAGAAATTTAGGGTTAATTCTCTGGTCAAGACCCATGCCTTTTGCCACCATATGGACATCAGCGCCAACCTTCTCGCAGAGATTTGCGATTTCATTGATGAATGAAATCTTTGTTGCAAGAAAAGAATTAGAGGCATATTTGATAAGCTCCGCACTCTCAATATTTGTTATAACAAAAGGGGTTTCTATGAGATAAAGTGGTTTATAAATGTCCTTCATTATGGAGACAGCCTGTGTGCTGTTTGCTCCAATCACGACTCTGTTGGGCCTCATAAAATCCTCTACTGCAGAACCTTCCCTGAGGAATTCAGGGTTTGAAACGATATCAAAATCGACCTGCTCTTTCCGATGCTTTGAGATTATCTTCCTTATCCTGTCGCCTGTTCCCACAGGAACTGTACTCTTTGTAACGATAACTCTATATCCATCCAGATTTGAGGCTATCTCCTTGGCAACTTCCTCAACATACTTTAGGTCTGCTGAGCCATCTCCTCTCGGAGGGGTACCAACGGCTATGAAGATAACCAGAGAAGACCTGACAGCATCGATAATATCAGTACTGAAAGTGAGCCTTCCTTCTTTAATGTTTCTTTGTACGAACTCTTCGAGTCTAGGTTCAAAAAAAGGGATATATCCATCTTTTAGAGCTTTTATCTTTTTCTTATCCTTATCAACACATGTTACGTAAACGCCAAATTCGGCAAAACAGGCTCCTGTAACAAGCCCTACATATCCTGTTCCGATGATTCCTATATGCATTGGATCTCCAAAAACTTCATTTTCATAACATTATAGAAATAACCTCTCAATTGGTCAATAAGCACAATAAGCACGCCTCATTCTTCACTGACTCAAAACAGTCTTTCCATGAATTACTGCAATGCCAAGCACGAAAGGCTTGAATTTCTTGGAATGAATATATTGTGCCTTCAACAAACGGAATGAAGTCACAGAAGGGAACAATCGCAAGTATCTTTCAGGTATATTTTCTCCAAGTTTTGAGGCATTCCAAACAAGAATGCCGTCTTGAGAGAGAATGCTGTTTTGCAATGATCTGTCTGCCTCTGCACTCTGGAGAGATGTAAATCTTGTCCCCGGTATCCATGCCATGATGTTTGCTGCAAGGTGTTTGTCATCTGTAACGATTATAATGCCTTCCGTATCGTTCATACCGTTTTCCTTCAGAACCCCTCTTATGTCCAGTGATAAGTCCCTGAAAGGGATGTGTATGCGTTCTATCTTGTTTGTCTGATCAGGCATTAGACCTGCGCATATCCTTATGCATAAGACCACGACAACTATGGTTGCACACAAGACGCCAAAAATTTTTAACCGAATATCTTTCATGTCAAGATTTACCCGCGAGAACATTGTGAAAGGCAAGGTAAAAAATACGGGCGCAAGCCATCTCCCCTTGAAACTTCCGACCTGAAGAAAGCAGATGATAATCAGGGGTAAGAACAGACCATAGAAGGAAAGCCAGCAGAACGGCACAGAGATAACGTTCTTTCTATAACCACCTTGCAAAACATTCCGGCAGAAAAAAAGCATGAAGATAAAGATGAATATGGCAGCCTCTATATAGGCTTTCCCTGCTATGGTGAGAAGCTTCAACAAAGGTGGCGACACAGAAGCGTTTAATCTAGCCTCTCCAATCGCAAAACTTATGGAGGGAAAGTTGTTATTCATGAGCCATAACATGTGGGGAAGGACAACAAGAATACCGCTTACTATGGCAAGAAATATGCGTCTGTTAAAGAGTATTCGTCTTCCCTGTTTGCACGACAGGCTTGCAAGCATCATTGCAAGAAGAAAAATGATAAAGTTGTACTTGCTTAGGATTCCCAGGCCTGCTGACAATCCCATAAGTATGTAGTAAAAAGTGTCTCCTTTACGGAGGATCTGGCTGTAAAAAAAGCAGGTGGAAACGGCCATGAGTGATACCAGGATGCTGTGGCTTAAATCCCTGTTGAACTCATATGAATATAATGGGAAAAGCACGAGTGAACCAGTAATGAGCAGGGCCTGTTGAGAATTCCAAAAAGTACGGGCTGTGAGGAAAAATGTGAAATAGAAAAAAAAGGTCAGGGCATATTTCACTCCTAAGAGGGTGGCCAAGTTCAGTCCTGATATAGATGATACTGCGCCGACAATCCAGGTGTAGAGAGGCGGCTGAGTGCTGTATCCCAAACGGAAAACCGAACCATCGAGAAATTGTTCGGCCTCATCCAGTTGCATTACCGGCGAGATCAGGAATCTGGCAGAGGCATGGATAAGGCAATAGAGGAAGATAATGCCGAAAGCGAGCAGAAGATAACTTTTTTCAGATGGAATATCTACTTCGTCTCTATTAGTCATGGCGAACTCTGTTCCAATGATCGTCATTTTCCCGGTCGGAGCGACTCCTTGCGGAGATCAGCATCAGACTTAACCCCCGTATTAAGTACAAGGCAGGCTCCAATTTACAGCATAATTACTAAGCCTGAAAAATGCGAACATAAATGTCCGGCAGACGGCAGAAATGTTTCTTATACAGCTTTGTTGCCCGTTTATTCACCGCCATCCAGAAAGATGCCTCTTCTTTTAAAATGTCCCGCAATGTTTTACCCCTATATTCTCTCATGAACCGGAATAGATCTCTCTGAGTCAGTCCGATATCCATGCTTGAGAAAAAGAGACCAGCAAGGTCCTTTATAATCCAGCGCTTTGGAGTTTTATTCCTTATCTGGACACGGTGCAGATCTATAATGTAGATGCGTAATCCTTGAGAAATATCTTTCAGGTTCAGTGTGGTGAGGTCCAGAAGGGAATGACATATATAGAAATCCCTGTGATTGACTCCGTTCTGGTGCAAGCGACGGGCGATTTCCGCAACTTTCTTGACAATAGATAGTTTTAGGGAAAAATCGGGTGGGTCAGAAGGCCAGGTGCGGCAGAAATCTTCGAGACTGAGCGTATTTTCGAGAGCCTCGGTGATAATAAACGAGTCAAGCCAAGCAGGTGCGATGCCTCGTATCCCGAACCCCACCATTTTCAGAGTATCGACACCGAGATCCTCAAGCCGCCTGATTGCGCGCATTTCATTCCGGACACCGAATATAGGCAGCCGGAGGCTGAAAAGATTTTTTAATATCTCTTTCCATCCCACACCACGGTGGATTTTTACGAAATAACCTTTGCCGTCCTTTTCAAAGAACAGTGTTCTCCGGTTTTTTTGCTCACGGAATACCTTGCCTTTAAGGGACAAAATCGTATCAAATGCTTTTTCCCTTCCAAAATATTTTTGAAGTTCGGGTGGAAGTTCTAAGACCAAGAACCCTTCTCCCTCGCAACGAGCTCAATGATGTCAGCGGCCTTCTCAGGCATACCGAAAAAATCTTTTTGCTCTGAATAACGAAGACCGTTCTTTCTCCATGTTTCACGTTCAGGCGATGTAAGCATGCCTTCAAGCAAATTATTGAACACCTTCTGATTAAAAGGTGATGGAATGAGAAGGCCGGCTTCGGCTTTCTTCACGTGAAATGCATATCCGCATAGATCTGTTGCTAAGACAGGAAGTCCTGAAACCATAGCTTCAATAAGGACAGTTCCTGTGTTTTCTGAATATGCAGGATGGAGAAGTAAGTCGGCGCCTGCTAAAAACCGGGGCACGTCAAAACGCCCTCCTAAAAAGAATACCTGCCTGTCAATATTCATCTGCTGCGCCATTTTTTTAAAAGGCCCTGCATCCCCCTCCCCGATTACATAGAGTTTTGTCTTTTTCCTTAAAGCATCCGGAAGACTTGCCAGAACAATAAGTGAACGATCAAGCCCCTTTGTCTTGAAGCTCGAACCTATCATGAGCAGGAGAATCTCTTCATCTCCGATTTCCAGTTCTTTGCGTACATTTTTTCTGATTTCTCCATCCCTGTCATGTATGCGTCTGTCCGCCGAAATCCCCGGTGGAAGACTGTGAATACGGTGTTTAGGAGTATTGTAATACTTTATGAATTTTTCTTTCTCCTCCTCGGCAATAAGAAGGATGTGAGTCTTTGAAGCAGGTTCAAATACAGCCCTCTCCAGGGCTATATAGGTACGGTAACGCCTTCCCATCCGGTAAATAAGGCTTCTTTCCTCG
>MHEF01000140.1:0-9328 GCA_001805125.1 Nitrospirae bacterium RBG_13_39_12 | reverse complement strand
CGGATCTGCTGCGTAATACACATCCAGAGTCGGCATTTTATTGAAACCGACAACGACATCAGCTCTTTCATTTATCAGATATCCGGCGGCCTGCCGTGCGAAATTCAAACTGCGCTGGTGATTGGTATGTCCTCTTTCAGGAAGTATCGACACATCAAACCCCTTGGGGATATCACCTACCCAATCCATAGTTAGTATGTTTATTGAATGGCCCCTGCGCTGACACGCCTCTGCAATCTGTAAGAAATCACGCTGGAGTCCGCCAAAAGGAAAATACTTAAATAAGCACAAAATCATCTTCATAGATTTCCGAAAAAACTATAACCGCTTTTTCCCTTTCTTACACCATTCTTTGAAGGCTGCATTTCTTATGAGCGCCGGATCAATCATATTCTTTATTCTATCAGGAATGAATTCCATGTATTTATCGAAAAACTCGGCGTCAACCCATCTTTCGGCGCCGAGTTCGAGGCCGAAACGATAAAACCTCTTCAAATCTTTTATTATCCCTGAGAGGGAAGGCTCCGGATAAAGCTTTGACTGATCGAGATCTACAAGATAGATTTTACAGGTATTTTCATTTTCCTGCACAAGAATATTAGGCCATTTCAGGTCTCCATGTACTGCGCCCTTAAGATGCCATCCTGCAATTGTCTCAGCAAGCAGCGTAGTAAAGCCCTTGTTTTTAATCTTTCCCATTTTATATAAATGCGAGAGTCTCTCTGCATTTGCTATAACAGAGGAAATAAAAAAGGAATTCCTATGTTTCAGTGAAGATTCAATAAAGGATATCGGTTCCGGAACCGGTAGCCCTTCATTATAAAGCTCCAGATTTTTTTCCCAGAGCCTTTTAGCCCTGCCCTGAAAGATCTTATGTGACAAAAAATCGAAAAAGCCCCGGTAGTTAAAACGCTTTACCAGCAGGTCGCAGGGAAAACCAAAATCTTTTCCACTTAGAATACCAACGGTTGTTGAGATGTCATGCTTCTTGAGAAGAAAGGATTTTTTTATTTCAATTATTGAGTCAAGGTTATCAGGAAGTGTCAGCCCACTGTCAGGCAAGGTGCTTTGGAAGACCATCAGCATTAATCTTTAATCCCCATTAAACCTCTGACTGCTTTGGATTTGGTTTTAATCAACGGTTCTAAGGAAAGGTATATCATACTGCATGATATATAATAACATTTGGGAATTATGCTTGGTAAGTCTCAAACAACGAAGAATAATTCAGTGCGAGATTGTTTATTGCTTATATCTGTTACCCTGTTTATTTATCTTCCCTTTCTTGGTCTTCCAGTATTGGATGGAAATGAACCGGTAAGGGTTATCATCGCAAAAGAAATGATGAAGACAGGAAACTGGATAATTCCTATACTCCACGGTAAACCTTATTTTACCAAGCCTCCTATGATGAACTGGCTCATTGCCGGAAGCGGGGGTATCTTCGGCACAGTAAATGAATGGACATCCCGCGTACCTTCTGTATTGAGTGTATTTGCCACGGCCTTTTCAATCTATGTTATGACCGGCAAATGGTTAAAAAGAGAAGGGCGGCTTTTTGCTGCTGTCACAGTGCTCGGTATGATTGGTCTCATAAAGAAAGGAAGGACTGCGGAAATAGACACCCTCTTTATCTTTTTCGTTACCCTTATCCTCTTGATCTGGATAAATGGATATACAATACAGCGGAAACCCCTTATACTCTGGAGTGTTTCATTGACATTATTGGGGATCGGGTTTCTTGCAAAAGGGCCTCAGATTATCGGATATTTTTATCTCTCCATTTTCGCTTATCTTTTTTATAGGAAGAACTTGTCATTTTTCTTCTCAAGATATCATCTCATAGGTTTTTTCTGTTTTTTCTTTGTCCTTGCTCTTTATCTATTTTTTGTTTTGCAATGGGTGACTCCTGATGAATATCTGAAGATGTGGGCAAGTCAGATAGCTGAACGGGCAGAAAGCAAACATTCTCTTTCATTCCTTCAACATATACTCACATACCCTATAGGGGCGGTTGCTTCCTTTTTGCCGTGTATGTTGTTCCTTATCCCTCTTGTTTATTATAAAAACCTGAGAAAGAAAGCAAAAGAGGTTTTTCAAAATGAAATTCTAATTTATTGTTTCATTATAGTTGTTGTCAATTTCCCTTTGTACTGGCTGCTTCCCAATGCAAGGGTCCGGTATTTCCTCCCAGCAGGTCCTTTTGTTGCCATCGGGACTGCTGCGGTATTTGAATTCTACCTGCAGAAGGCAAAGGAAAATCCGGAAATTCAGAACTTTTTCAAGGGTCTCTTAAAATTATGTTTGTGGACAGCACTAATTTCATCCGTCGTTACGTTTATTGTCTTGCTTTTTATAAAAACAGAGATATCCCTTACTCCCTCTCTGATTTTTTTAGTTTTTTTGCTTTTGCTGCTGAATTTGTATATCCTGTATAAGACGAGGTCTATACTGCTGCGTACTGTCCCGATATGGATCATATTGAATACCGGTCTTTTTTACCTTACCTGTGTTGCTATCGATACCCAATTAGATTTAAAGAAAGAAAATAATCCCAAAAGCATTGCGAAACAAATCAACCCTTTACTTCCTGAAGACATAGGCGTAATTTATGAGATAGGGTACGATAGGTTTCTGGGAACAACCTGTTATTTAGACAAAGAAGTGATACAACTGGATAATTTTTCTCAACTGAAATCCCTTGTTAATACTGGGGGAAAAATATATTTTATTTTTGATACTCAATATCTTAACACAGAAAATGAGAGAGAAATATTATCCCGAGAAATTGCCTGGAACAAAGTTTATTCGCATTTTTTAAAAAATAGCAAGGGGGACATTGTTGTTGGATATCTAAAGCAGTCACAGGGAATATAAGATGTTGTTCTTACAATACCCAGTATAAAATCAATTGTTCTTCATCCCAGTGTTTTATCTCTCTGAAATGCTTTGGTTCAGAGGTCTTCAAGAAATCATAGCCGGCATTTTTCCATGATTTTTCATCCCACAAAAAATATTTAATATTGTTATTTTTCAGGAAGGCAACCATCTCCTGATAATCCATTTTAATCAGATCGTCATATTTTATTAATTGATTCCCACATATTATTTCATCTGCATAAAGATTTGCATAAAGCATTATTCTTGCATCTGAAGCCATAATTAACGATGTTTTATTCCCTTCTATTTCTGCTATATATTCACCTATTTTTTTATATACAATGTTGTCTGTCTTTTTGGGAATAAAATTGGATTGGAAGATAACAACAGATATTAAAATGTAAAAACAGATCAGTCCGATGGCCTTTTTTTCAGAGAATCCTCTTGGTTTTAAAAAATTCATAACGTTTTCTATCCCAAAACAGAGGAAAATGTAACTCGGAAGAATAATAAATACGGTATATCTTGGAGATAAAATTTCCACTTTCATATAAAAAAGAAATAATGCTATGGCAGAGAAAAAAGCGATAAGAATGAAATACCAAAAATGCCTGTCTTTTTTAGTTTCTTTTTTTATGTTTAAGATACCTATAACAAAGAGCGGTGCCAAAAGAGGATTAAGTACTTTTACCATGTTATAAACTTCTAATTTGAGGGCAATAATTGATCTTGCCAATATATCCGGTTTCAATAAGGCATCAAAAAAATCATTGAAAAAGTGTTGTGCTCTAGGCATAAAGTAAAGTTTCCAAACATAATATTGATTTATTAAAATAAACGTGTTACTGAGAATTATGACACTCAAAAAAATAATTGGTAAGCTAAAGAAGAGAATTTTTTTGCTTTTTTTATCCTCAAAAAAGGAAATATAGACAATTGATCCTATAAAGTAAATCAATATTTCAAAACGTGCCAAGCCGGCAATTAAAAAAGAGAGACTACTAAATAATAGAAAATATATTTTGTTTTCTTTTTTCAAAGAAGCTATGAAAAAGTATATCCCGATAAGAGCGAAAAACCAAAATATCGGATCTTTGACTAATTTAACACTATATGAGACGAAGAAAGGATTAATTGAAAAGGCCAAACTCGCTAAAAAGGCCGTCGATGTTTTAAAAAATTTCCTGAGAATGAAATAGAAGGGAATAACAGTAATTGAACCCCAAAAAAATGAAATTGATTTCGCAGCAATTACCCAATCTCCAAATATCCTGTAAAAAATAGGGATTAACAGGTGATACAATGAAATAAAATCATATCCGCAGTTTTTAGCAAGCTTCCAGTCATTATTCAATATAGCCTTTGCCTGATTTATATATAAGACGCCATCAGGATTTATCACCGATGTATTAAAGAAGGCATAGAGGCGCGCTGAAAAAGATAATAAAAGTATGCCTGTAATGATCAATAAATCAGTATTTTTTATTTTCACCATTTATTTTTTTTGGATTTGGTTTTAATCAACGGTTCTAAGGAAAGGTATATCATATCTGCATGATATATAATAACATTCAGCAATTATGCTCGGTCAGACTTGTCCAAAATAAGTTTTAGATAAACTCCGATCTGGGCAATATAGTTATGCGAGTAACAAAAAACCCAGACCGGAGGTATATATGAATAAGTTTAGCAGTATTTTCAGCCAGATTCCATCACTTTTTACGAGGGTAGAATTTGAAAGGGCGCTAAGGGAGACGCAGGCGGAGAGAGGAGAGCTCCAGTGATCTTTTTAAGGTGAGTATCAATCAAGATATGATAGAGATTGGGAGATGGAGCAAAAAACAAAATGGGTTAGTTTTATTTAAAATAATAGAAACAAAATGACTTTTCGGTATAAGGTTTGATTTTGACAGGAAACGCAAAAGAGGATTTTAGCTGGAGCAGGTTTTATTCGTGCCGTAAAGAAATCCGCAAGGCTTACCCATCTGTATATAACCTTAAGATAAAAAAGAAAATACTGGATGTAATAGTTGAAGAACTAAAAGAAGGGAATAAAATACTTGACGTGGGGGCATATAATAGAGATCTTAATAAAAAAATCATTGATAAATTTCCATTGGTAACTTACAAAACAATGGATATAGATAAGGCACAGCCTCATAATTATTATAGTCTGGATGAAATTTCAGAATCTTTTGACATAATAATACTTTCTGAAGTAATAGAACACCTCGAGTTCAATGAAGGTATTTCCATGCTGCAGAAGCTTTTCGATTTGCTGAACATCGGCGGGAAAATAATTGTCTCGACACCGAATATTCACCACCCTAACCGATACTGGTGGGACCATGATCATAAAACCCCTTATCGTTATGACGAAATGGGCGGGTTGCTCCTTGCCGCAGGATTCAGGATAGAAAAAATGTTCAGAACCTATAATGACCAGGTTTTCAGAAGACTCTTCCGGATGTATGTGGCTATCCACCTCCACAGGTATCTCGATATTGATTTTGCAAAATCCATCATAGTAGTGGCAGTCAAGAAGTGAACATTGCTTTTTTGGTAACGAGACTTGACAGCCCGAGTGTCCGTTATAGAGTGCTTCAATATATACCTTGTCTGGAAAGAGAAGGTTTTTTGCCTGAAGTTTTTGTAATCCCGAAAAACCACATGGATCGCTTGTCTCTGTTCAGGATAATGAAGGATTTCGATCTCGTCTTTTTACACAGAAAACTTTTGAGCACAATCTGGTGGCTACTCCTCAGAAAAAATTCCCGGAACCTTATATACGATTTTGATGATGCCGTTATGTTCAGGGACTCAGCACATAAAAACCCTTTTTCTGCAAGGAAGATGAATAGCTTTAAGAGGATAATTAGAAATGCAGATATAGTTATAGCAGGCAATGAGTATCTTAAAAATTTTGCTGTAAATGAAAATTGCAAAACATTTGTTGTTCCGACGCCAATCGATATGAACAGATATACGGGAAAACCGTCAGCAATTGGATCTGATCCTCTTATTCTCGGCTGGATAGGCAGTAGCGTTACTTTATTTTATCTTGAAAATATGAAGAATGTATTAGATACAATCTTCGACAGGTTTCCTTTTGTCAGGCTAAAGATAATTGCTGATAAGTTTTTTGATTGTGATAGAATGCCGGTAATAAAAAAACAATGGGTGTATGAGGAAGAGATAAGCGACCTTCATTCCTTTGATATCGGTCTGATGCCTCTTACTCACGACCCATGGTCAATGGGTAAATGCGGCTTTAAGCTCTTGCAATATATGGCAGTAGGCGTCCCGGCAGTTTGTTCTCCCGTGGGTGTTAATAAAGAAATAGTAATTGACGGCGAAAACGGTTTCTGGGCCGATAGCGAACTTGAATGGATTGACAAAGTGGGTGAACTTGTAAAAAACCACCAATTGAGGATTGAAATGGGTATCAGGGCAAGAAAAACCGTTATCGAACGCTATTCAACAGATGTAAATGGTAAGAAAATTACGGATTTGTTTAATATTTTAAATAATACCGGGCAGAGAAAAAAGCTGTTTATGGAAAATAAATATTATTTTCCATTATCAAAGGATAAAAAATTGTTTTTGATAAAAGGCAAAGGCTGGAAAGAATCTTATTTTGACAAAATTATTAAACCTCTGTTAAAAGACGAATCACCGCTAAACGCACAGCAGATAGATAGTTCACCAAATTCAAAATGCTGGAATGTCTATATGGAAGATTCTTCTCTATTTATTAAAATTTTCAGCTTTAGGAATATTTTTGACAGGTTATCGTTTTTTAAAAAAAGTCGTTCGACAAGGGCATGGCAAGGCGGAATGCTTTTGTTAAAAAACGGCTTCAGCACGCCCGACCTTATTGCTCGAGGGGATATTTTAAAGAGATTCTGGGTTCAAAAAACATTTTTGATAACACAAGCCCTTAATAAAAGTTCAAATATTTATGACTACATAAATATTTTATTCAATGGACGATCATTTGAAACGATTCAAAAAAAACGTGAATTTATAATCACAATAGGCAGGCTGATCGGCAGATTGCATAAAACCGGAATTTTTCACGGAGATCTTCGTCCGGGAAATATTTTAATCAACCATCTTGATAATAAAATTCTTTTCCATTTTATTGATAATGAAAGAAATAAATATTTTCCCGAAGGAATTCCGGATCGACTTCGTGAGAAAAACTTAGTGCAGATAAATATGATAGTAACGCCCTTAATCACTTTTACCGACCGTTTAAGATTTTTTAAGGAATATCTGAATGAAAATACGGAACTTAAACCATATGCAAAGGACTTGACTCGTAAGATATTTCTGAAAACACGAAAAAGGTTGCAGAAGTTGATTCCTGAAATATGGGGAAAATATTAACCTAATTAATTCGTAAATAATATAGGCATATTACACTGGTTCTCGTTCATGAGTCTGAACGCATCAAATTACTACAAAGATCTGAATATATAGGGCTTTTTAAAATAAGCTCATCATGTGTCCCGATATCTTGTATCTTTCCATCGTGTAGGATGACCATCCTATCTGCATTCCTTATAGTAGAGAGTCTATGTGCTATAACAATTGTAGTTCGGTTTTTCATTAGCCTTTCAATGGCCTTCTGGACTATTGACTCAGATATTGTATCAAGCGACGATGTAGCCTCATCTAGTATTAATATCGGTGGATTTTTGAGGATTGCTCTCGCAATCGCAAGTCTCTGCCGTTGACCGCCTGAAAGTGTCAGCCCTCTTTCCCCAATGATAGTGTTGTATCCGTCAGGCAGTTTTTCAATAAATTCATTGGCATAAGCCATCTCTGCAGCTATTTTAATATCGTCAAGACTTGCTCTATCGTTTCCAAAAGCAATATTCTCAAAAATAGTATCATTAAAAAGGATAATATCTTGATTTACTATCCCTATCAAATTTCTCAGTGACTTTAGATCAAAGTCCCTGATATCTCTATTGTCTATTTTGATGCTGCCTGCTGTAGGGTCATAAAATCGAGGGATGAGATCACAAAAGGTTGTCTTGCCAGCTCCGCTGGGGCCAACAACAGCGATAACTTCTCCTGCCTTTATCTCAAGATTTACATCCTTCAGAACATGGGAATCATTATAGGCAAATGAGACGTGCTCGTATCGTATACCTTCTTTGAACTCCTTCAGTTCAATCGTACCTGTAACTTCTTTCTTTATAAGGAGAATATTTTCGATTCTTTCTAAAGCAGACTTTATCTCCTGCAGGAAATTATATGAATCACCAAGTTTTTTAACCGGTGCAAAAATCAGATAGATTGCAGCGATGATAGAGGCAAAGTCACCAGATGTAATTGCACCACCTTTCACCTGCCTGCCCCCATACCACAGTATAAGTCCTATTGCTATCCCTGTAATAACATCTATTAAAAGCTTTGTGCCTTCCTTGAGCTTGATAACTTTCATATTCTCCCGATAGAGCCTTTGATTTTCCTCTTTAAATTTCTTATCCCTGTAGTCTTCTTTATTAAAAACTTTTATCACTTTTGCTCCAATAATAGTTTCACTGAGTCTATGGGTTAGATAGGACCATTTTTTCTGAACTTCCAAACTCCTCTTCTTTACTCTTTTGCCTACTCTTTTCGTGCTGTAAGCTATAAAAGGGAAAAGCATAAACGTAATAAGCGTTAAATCCCATTTTCGATAAAAAGCTACACCCAGAAGCACGAGGATGGTTGGTATCTGAACAACAGCAGTCTGAATTACCTCTGTAAAAAGAGCACTCAGGACTCGTACATCATTTATCACTCTCGATATAACCATACCGGATGATTCCTTGTGAAAATATCCTGCTGGAACAAATAAGATATGGTTGTGGAGTTTATTCTGTGTATCTCTCACCAATTTCATTGCCGATGATTTCATGAGATATGTGTAACCGAACTGAATAAGACCTTTTAAGGTAAAAAGAATAATAACCCCTAATGGAATAAGCGTGAGGTATTCATATCTTTTTCCAACAAAAATAATATCAAGAGCGGGTTTCACTAACCATGCAATTGCTCCTGTAACTCCGGAGATTAGTGCTCCTAAGATGGTGCCTAAAAAAACTCTTGGCCAGTATGGCTTTGTAAGCTTAAGAATCTTCTTAAGAATCTGCATGGGTTCTCATAGTATAAACAATTATAGGATTACAGTGAAATAAAGTGATCAGGGGAATAGCTTCATAATTGCCTGAAACAGGAAGGGCAGTTATAAACATTCAAAATCACTCCATGTTGTTATGGTAAATTAATGTATGATTGTTATTCCTGCAATAGATTTGATAGATGGGCAATGCGTCAGGCTTTTCCAGGGCAAAAGGGAGGCTGTAACAACATATTCAAACGATCCTGGATCTATGGCAAAACGTTGGGAATCTTTCGGAGCGAAACTAATCCATATCGTTGACCTCGA
>MHEF01000139.1 GCA_001805125.1 Nitrospirae bacterium RBG_13_39_12 | reverse complement strand
TTCAGAGCTAAAATCCGTACTTTCGATAAATGATTTATTTGCCCATACAATCTTCATATCTTTATCACGATAGCTCAGCCTCTCGGACATGGCATTAAGAATAATTCTTTTTTCCTCTTCAGACCTCCTCGTTAGCCTCTCAATAGCTTTACGCTCGGTTAAGTCTGCTAAACGATTAATGTAAATTAATAATGAAATTAATAGAGTGGCTGTAAATAGTGAAGCAACACTTCCTACAATTAAATGTTCCTCATCAAAATAAGGAATTTCGGGATGAAGAACTGAGTCAACCAAGGCGTTCAGATTACCCATTAAGGAAACCGCTATTATAAAGAAAGCTATTCTAAAAACAGCTTTTCTACGTGGTATGAATAGATATTTTGCAGTTTTAAAGTTCATCATTCTATGCTTACTGATATATATAGTAAATTATGCATATATGATTTCATTGTTAAGATAACAATTTCTGTTGGTTAAAAGCTGCTTATTCAGACTATTCTTCCGTCTACCATTCTGAGAACCCTGTGGCAGCGGTTTGAGAGGGATTCGTTGTGAGTTACAATTATAAATGTTATTCCTTTTTCCTTATTCAGATTGATAAGAATATTAAATAATTCTTCGCCTGTTTCTGCATCAAGGTTACCTGTAGGTTCATCTGCAAGAACAACCTTAGGCTCTAATATCAGTGCCCGTGCAACTGCGACACGCTGCTGTTCTCCACCGGAAAGTTCTCCAGGCCTGTGCCTTTTCCTTTCTGACAAACCCATATCATCAAGGAGTTTTTCCGCTTTTTTACATATATCTTTATAATGACTTCTTGATTCTGACTCCTGACTTCTACTTATTAATCCGGGCATCATGACATTTTCAAATGCAGTAAATTCAGGAAGAAGGTGGTGGAACTGAAATACAAAACCTACTGTCCTGTTTCTGAAAGAAGCGAGGGTATTCCTGTCAAGCAAGGATATGTCAGTTTTGTTATAGAAAATCTTTCCGGAAGTCGGGGCATCAAGTGCTCCGAGTATATGCAACAAGGTGCTCTTCCCTACCCCTGATGCACCGACTATCCCGACAATTTCCCCTTCTTTTATTGAAACGTCAATACCCTTCAGTACCTGAAGCTCGCCTGCCTCTGTTGTAAAAGACTTTTTAAGGTTTTGAGTTTCAATCAAACTGTTCAATCGGAATCCTTCCCATTTTTATTTTTTGAGCCGGCTATCTCTTTTACTTTCTCACCCTGTTCTTTAATACCCTCAGTAACTTTCTTCGTTACATCCTTAATATCTCCTGTCTTCTCTTTTAACTTATCTGCTTCTTCCCCTATTTTTTCACTTTTATCTTTAATAACTTCTCCTGCTTTTTCTGTTTTTTCTCCGAACCACCTGAAAGGCTCTCCTCCCTTCCACAATGAAAGCACTATAAATACAATCACAGCAATTATCAAAACATAGATAACATTCTTTATTATTTTAAACATTGCTCCTCAAACATCCCCCTGATTTAATCAATATATCAAGACATGAGTCTGTGAACAAGTTGCTATGTCCTGAATGTTTAATATGCTTATTCATATCTCAGCGGTTCAACAGGATCGAGTTTCGCAGCCTGCCATGCAGGATAAATCGTTGCGAGAAAACTGATAATTATTGCAGAAAGAGAGACAACAATAAAGTCAAAAAATTTCATCTTGACAGGCAGATGGCTGAGATAGTAAACATCAGCCGGCAGTTTGATAATCTGGTATGTGTTCAGGATATAACTCAGTAAATATCCACCGGTGACCCCGATAATTGTACCCAGAAGTCCTATGAATAAACCCTGAAGCATAAATACAGTCATAATACCGTTGCTCGTTGCACCCATAGCCTTCAGAATTGCAATCTCCCTCTTTTTCTCAATAACGTTCATTATTAGGGTACTTACAATATTAAATGAGGCTACAAGAATTATAAGCACCAGTATTATAAACATCGCAAATTTCTCCAGTTTCAGAGCTGAAAAAAGATTCTTGTTCATCTGCATCCAGTCCCTTGCATATAGAGGGAACCCTAATTTTTCCTGTAGCCTCTTCCTTACCTCAGGCGCTTTATATATGTCATCGATCCTGAGTTCGATGCCTGTAATATCATTCTTCATCCCGAAAAATTCCTGCGCCGGCTTAATCCCTGTAAGGACAAGATTCAGGTCATATTCAAACATGCCGACCTCGAATATACCAACTACTCTGAACTGTTTAATCCTTGGGAGCATCCCGAGAGGGCCTATCTCACCAGCAGGTGACAAAATATTAATTAGATCCCCCTTGAAAACACCCAGGCTGCTTGCAAGCTCTTTGCCCAGTATAATTCCGGGGATTCCATCTTTTGGTGCGAGATCTTCAAGACTGCCTTCCTTCATGTACTTCAATATTTCCGTTGTTTTTATCTCCATCCCTGGCTCTATACCTCTCAGAAAAACCCCATGAGCTTTTTTACCCGATGAAACCATTGCCTGGCCAAGTAAAAACGGTGCCGACGATATGATGTCCTTCTCCCCTTTCAACTTCTTCAACACATCTTCATATTCTGACATTGTTCCTTTATAGTCAATGACAACCACATGGGCGTTTACTCCGAGTATCTTTCTCTGAAGGTCTTCGTGGAATCCGCTCATTACTGAAAGTACAACCAGCAATGCCATCACTCCAACTGCAACACCTCCTATGGATATCAATGCATTGACCGATATCCCCTTATGTTTTTTTTTGGTCCTAAGGTATCTAAGGGCTATGAACAACTGATATGGAAGATTCATCTGATATTAAGGGTCTCAAAATTGAATTGACATCGATTAAAAAATCTCCCCTTCCCCCTCTTTACCAAAGAGGGGCATCCCTCCCTTTGGCAAAGGGAGGTTAGGAGGGATTTTATGATTAGTGTATCCTGCATCTTGTTATTGTTCCGGCTTCAATTGTGGGAATAGTATCACATCCCTTATGGACTGTGAATTGGTCAGAAGCATTACCAGCCTGTCTATCCCGATGCCCTCACCTGCTGCAGGAGGCATGCCATATTCAAGAGCCCTTATAAAATCCTCATCCATCCAGTGTGCTTCTTCATCGCCATGTGCCTTTGCTTCTACCTGTGAAGCAAACCTTTGTTTTTGCTCCAAGGGGTCGTTGAGTTCGGAAAACGCATTGGCAATTTCTCTTGATGCTATGAACAATTCAAACCTTTCGGCAAGCGCCGGGTTTTCAGGCTTTTTCTTGGCAAGAGGCGATAGTTCAACGGGATGGTCAATTATAAATGTAGGCTGGATCAGTCCCGGCTCTATTTTTTCCTTGAATATCTCGTCAAGAATTTTCCCGGGAGATGCGTTTTCTTCAATCTCAATATTTTTCGATTTAGCCCAACTCCTCAGCTTTTCGCTGTCGTTAAATATCTCTTCCGGCAACCCCTTTTGAAATAATAAATCGAGCATTGCGATCCTAGGCCATGGAGGGGTCAGGTCAATGACTGTATCTCCGTAGGGTACTTTTAATGTACCTAGTGTCTTTTCAGAAACATAGGTTATCAGCTCCTCAGTAAGAGACATAAGAAAATTATAGTCCCTGTACGCAATATAGAATTCGAGCATTGAAAACTCAGGGTTGTGCTTCGTTGATATACCCTCGTTCCTGAAATTCCTGTTAAGTTCATATACACGCTCATATCCTCCAACAAGAAGCCTTTTTAAATAAAGTTCCGGAGCAATCCTTAAATATAAATCTACACCAAGAGCATTATGGTGTGTTCTGAAAGGTCTTGCTGTTGCGCCTCCTGGTATTGGGTGCATCATTGGGGTTTCAACTTCAATAAAACCTCTTGATTCAAGGAAATCCCTGATTGCCTTGATAATAATGCTTTTTTTAACAAACGTCTGACGGACTTCAGGGTTAACTATCAAATCAACGTACCGCTGTCTGTATCTTGTCTCTATATCCTTTAACCCATGCCACTTCTCAGGAAGGGGTCTTAGGGATTTCGTCAGAAAAACAAAATCCTCGACCTCAACCGTGAGCTCATCAGTCCTGGTTCTGAACAGTCTGCCCTTGAGGCCGATAATATCTCCGATATCAAGTTTTTTAATAAGGAGATATTTCTCGCCAAGCGAGTCTTTCTTTAAATAAATCTGCATCTTGCCTGTAGCGTCCTGTACATGTGCAAATGCAGCCTTGCCAAAGTGCCTGATTGAAACAAGCCTTCCGGCAATTGAGCAGGCAACAGGTTTTGCCTCAAGAGTCTCTTTTGATACAGAGTTAAATTTATCCAGTAGTTCGGATGCATGGTCTTCTGCATAAAACGAGCCATGGAATGGTTCAATTCCTGACTGCCGCAGTTCCTCGAGCTTCTTGATCCGCTGTTCTATAAGATCGTTAATCTCTTCCATTGTCACACCTTGATAATCTTAGGATTATAATGATTCAATTCTTGTTAAGTCAATCATACACAGATTAGAATTGTTCGTCAGATATTGATCTTAATTTAATAAATAGTAATTATTAATGTCTGCATTTTTCAGTTAACACTATATTTTTGCCGGCCATTTTTTTTAGAATGTATTCAGAATCATCTTTTAAATACAACCATACCTTATGAAAGAATCACGGGATAATTTTACTCCGTCTTATCTCCTTCTTAAGCCGGAAGTATTTTCCGACAAAATCAGGGAAGCAGAAGAAATCCTTAAAGAATGCACTTTGTGTCCGAGGGACTGCAAGGTTGACAGGACATCTGACGAGAGAGGTTTTTGCAGAACAGGGGATAAACCATTCATATCAAGCTGGGGCCCGCATTTCGGTGAAGAAAGACCGCTCGTCGGAAAGTTCGGATCCGGGACTATATTTTTAGGCAACTGCAATCTAGGGTGTATATTCTGTCAGAATTACTCAATAAGCCATCTCGGAGAAGGCAGAGAAATGTCCTTTGAAAAACTCGCAGATGTCATGCTCTCCCTGCAGAGCCAGGGATGTCATAACATAAACTTTGTTACTCCGACGCACCAGAGCCCGATGATACTCAGGTCTCTCAGAATTGCTTCTGAAAAAGGACTCAAGATTCCTGTTGTATATAATTGCGGTGGATACGAAGCACTCAATACGATAAAGCTGCTTGAAGGTATTGTTGATATCTACATGCCTGATTTTAAATATACAGATCCTGAGATGGCGTTCAGGTACTCAAAAGCAGAAGATTATCCTGATATGGCAAAAGCAGCAATCAAGGAGATGCACAGACAGGTCGGTGATCTTTTAATTGATAAAAGGGGGATTGCCCTTAGAGGACTTCTCGTAAGACATCTTGTTCTGCCTGAAGGGACTGCAGGTACACCAAGTGTTGTCAAATTCATTGCTGAAGAAATTTCAAAGAATACCTATATCAATATCATGGACCAGTACCATCCGTGCTTTAAGGCATTTGACAATCCACCTTTAAACAGAAGAATCACGGATACTGAATTCAGCGAAGCAGTCAGATTGGCTGTAGAAGCAGGGTTAACGAGGATAGATGGAATAACTGCTTAAATATACAGGTAGAAATTGTCTTTGAGCAGATTTTTTTACCGATAGTCAGACCCTGTGGAGTAAGTTTTTCCAAAGACGTGATTGAGCGAGAATACTATATCCCTCTCTAAATTTTATGAAAAATATGGGCTAAAGCTCTATAATCTCAGCCTTCATACTGTCCAAATCTGCTACCGCAATTGTTGATTTCCCGTAAAGCCAGGTGCCGACCTCTCCCGGATTAACAATCAGTGCGTTATTGACCTTCCTTATATCAGGTTTGTGAGTGTGCCCGTAGATAACTAAGTCAAAATGACCGCTGTCAGCAAGTGCATTAACAATATGATGCTCATGCATAACTACGATTTTTCTGTCATTCAATGTGAAAATGTACGGCTGATAATGTATATTGCCCTCAGACCTTGCCAGAAGAAGCAACTTGTCTCCATCATTGTTGCCGAATATCCCTACATATTTGCAGTTAAGCTCCTTGAAAAGCTTTAATGTAAACGGTGACGTGTAATCTCCTGCATGGATCACATATTGAACTTTTCTATCATTGAAAACTTCAATAGCCTTTTTTGTGGGCACCAGGTTGTCGTGTGTATCAGACATAATACCAATTAGCATTAATACTCTCCTTTATATTTTTATCTATTTTATTTTTAGTTTATTTTTGATTATTACTCCTGTTTTCATTTATTGTTCTTACTTGTTGTTTAACCTTTACCTGTGCCTATGTTTTTTTGTGCTTACTTCTTACTTTTGACTTCTTAGTTTTTTGTTATGCATTCTGCCTTCTTACTTCTTCCTTCATACTTTTCGCCGTTTCCCATGCTCTCCGTTTCGCCCTTCATCCTTCTTTAGTGTGCTTACTGCATACTCCTTAGTGCCTGCTTATTATTTGCTATTTCTTACTTCTGCCCTCTTATTTCTGACTTAATAAATAAGGTTTTATTTGACGATATTCTCAACACCCTGGCGTATCATCATTACTGCAATTGAAGACAGGAGGAGTGCCATAACCTTTGAAATCCCGATCACGCCTCCTTTACCAAAGATATGCATAATCCGTTCAGCATTAACTAATGAGATCCAGACGACAAACAGGTTAATCATTAGCGAGACAAGGGTTGGGATAACGCCGTAATGGTCCTCAAGAACCAGTAGTGTTGTAAGCACAGCAGGTCCAACAATTAAGGGGACGCCTATGGGTACTACACCCATTTTTTCCTGTGGTCTTCTCCGTTCCTCTCCTCTTTCCAAAAGGTCAAGTACAGCAAATACAAGAAGCACCAGCCCTCCGGCAATCTTAAAATCATCTCCAGTTATTCCCAATATTCTGAAAATCACTTCCCCCAGTGCAATAAATAAAAGGCTCACAATAATGGCTGTAAGTATCGAGTCCCTTACAACTGTCCGTCTTTTTGGCTTTGACATGTCCTTTGTCATCGAGATGAATATTGGAATGAGTATGAACACATTAATCGCCACAAAAATGGGGATAAGGGTGTTGGGCAGTATTTTTAAAATGTCTTCCATAGTGCAATTATAATACTCGTTACAAAAAAATAAGCTATTTTTTATATTTTAAGCAAGGGAATAATTAAAGTCAGTCTTGGAGCAGAATAAATTATTAACACTATCAGCCAGAAACCGGATTACCGCAATGCAGTTTACTGCTTATCACGAAAGCCTGTATCTTTACCCGAAAATACAAGACGGGCTTTCAGCTCTTTCATTTCCTTTTCAATCGGCCATTCGGTTAGTGCAAACCATGCGAATATTATTACATTAACAATAGGTATAAACAGAAAAATAGTCTGCAACCCTGAATACCCGGCTTTTTTAAATATCAGAACCATAAGTACCGCCCATACAATAAGACCTAATATTGCAAAATATCCCATTAAAACGCCTCCTTAATTTTAATATTACTGCTAACCCACATTGTTCTCAAATTTTTATAGATGCACCGAGGATAGAGTATCGGAGCAGATTCTTTTGCCGATAGTCAAATAGACCATGAAAATAAAGAGGCAACAGCCTCGCGGGTCGAAATGACCGAGAATGAGCGATGATACTCTATCCTCGGTGCATGTTTCCCTTTTTGTAAGTATCTGGTTTATGTTGTGAAGCAACACTAGTCGAAATTATTGGACAGATGACTATTCATGGAACTTTAAATACCCTTCCCGCCTTTCTCTACCTTAATCCTCTTAACCCCTGTAATCCAGGAAAGTAACATGCTTACTATGCTCACAATCAAGGCTCCCCAGAATGCAGCCCAGAAACCATGTATCTGAAAGCCAAGGTGAAAAGGTCCGGACAGCTTTGCAGTGATTATCAACATAAGCGCATTTACAATGAGGGTAAAGATACCGAGAGTAAACACTATCAAGGGGAACGTAAAAAACATCATGAGCGGTTTAATGAGCGCATTTACAAACCCGAAAATCGCTCCGATAATTATCATCTTCCACCACTCGCCTGTGAACGTAAGCCCGTCCACAAGCTTTATTGCAGCAGCGATGGACAAAGCATTTATCATCACCCTTAATATTAAATAAGCCATATATTTATAATAGCAGAAAGTCCCTTAATGACAAAATTAAAGCTGTCCTTTGATCGATAAACCACTGGAGCTTTCCGAAATAATTAAAAAAATATTCCCTGAAACTTATTCTGATTTAACTGATTTCAAATTTTTACAGGAATATATCATGGAATATAAGAAGACTCCCGGTCATCAGGAAAAGATCTCTAGCGTAACAACAAAGGATTTATATACTCATCTCGCTGAATATATATTGAATAAATCATTTTAGTATTAGCTCTTGTACTGCTTCTTCTCATGATTTCCACTTGTGATATACTTAATAAAGCAGAAGGTTATGACCGGCAATCAATTTGAACAAGTTATATAAAATTAAAACACTGTAAACAAAATGAAAAGCAACTCAAGGAAAAGACACCGTTTAAAGGATAGGGTCCCCTGCGATATAGATTGTGTGATCAATGAATCAGTAGTCTGCAAGGCAGTTGATATCAGTGAAGGCGGTATGTATGTGCTTTCCAATCATTTTTTCACACAAGGCAGTATAATTACAGTCTCCGTACATTTCAAAGACAAAAAAATAGATATTCATGCAAAGATTAAACACTGCAATGAAGGAGTTGGTATAGGTCTTATGTTTATAGACCTTGACGATACAATAAAAGCCAAGATCAGAGAATTATTAAAGGACATAAATCAACCCACTTTATAATCTTTCAGAGAGCTTAAAGAAGAGATTTCT
>MHEF01000138.1 GCA_001805125.1 Nitrospirae bacterium RBG_13_39_12 | reverse complement strand
AAAAGTGCCATCAGGTTTTAAAACCCTCAGAAGTTCTTTGCTTATGGGTAAAAACCATTCGACATAATGAGCAGGTTTTATCCCCCCATAAGTGCCGTTTCTGCTATCTGCATAGGGCGGAGATGTAACAACCAAGTCTATTGAATTTTCATCAAGGTTTTTCAAAACTTCTCTACAATCGCCTAAAATTATTTTTGTGCTTATTTTTCTCACGATTTATCAATATTCAATTTTATTTAATAAACTGCTTCCCAGTTAATCTCTTTTGAAAATCTTCTGAATGCATACTACGGATTAAGTTTTTCCCATGCATCAATTATCTTCTTATGAGCCTCACATGTTGATACCTGATCGCATTCAAGACATAGGCCGTCACAGCCTTCTTCAATATATGTGGAGCCAAGTTCTGATATAATTTTCTGGAGTACTTCAGGTTCATTCGTATGCACAAATTTTTCAGGTGTATCGTCAGAATAAACATTAATCTGGTCTCTTTCTATCTTCTCAAGGGCATCTTTTATTGCATGCTCAATAAAGTCATTCACTGATTTAAAAAGACCTTTTTCAACAAGTTCCTCGACTTCTTTGATTATTTGTTCATCCAGTACAAAAGTTGATTTATTATCCATAACTTTCCTCTTCGAAAAGATTTTAT
This sequence comes from Nitrospirae bacterium RBG_13_39_12, assembly GCA_001805125.1. Taxonomy (GTDB): domain Bacteria; phylum Nitrospirota; class Thermodesulfovibrionia; order Thermodesulfovibrionales; family SM23-35; genus RBG-13-39-12. Next base: position 25,396 of record MHEF01000138.1, on the reverse strand, counting down.
CGTAATTCAATTGAATCATAAATTAAGAATTATGTCAAGAAAAAATATCGGATTCAATTATATAAACCCAAAAATGCAATTCACGGTAGGCATATGTGCCTGCCAGCTTTAAAATCTAACTGCATTTTTCGGGTAGACAAAGATGGATGGTTAGTGCTTGCCGGACAACAGATTGTAAACTAATTATTGAAAGATGCAAAAGTAATGTCCTTTTTTTGTCATTCCGGCTTGTCCGGAATCTTTCTTAAAAAGGACTCCCGACAAGCGGGAGTGACAGATTAAGGGGAAATGCATAGGTCATTAGTTATGAAGGGATCAATAGCTCAACCCTCACCCTCGGTTATTTCTGTTCGAACGAGAGCAAGGATGCCTGAGTGGGGTACGATGAGGTATTTTTTCCCTTCAAACTCGATTTCAGTAGCTGCTTCTTTAAGAAATATTGCGTAATCACCTTCAACAGCCTGAAGAGGTATATACTTCAGTTCTTTTTTCTTGTTGGCTGCAAAAGGCTCTTCTGAAGAAGTATCGTGGATAACATACCCTGGTCCGGTTTTTACAATATATCCACCAACTACCTTCTCCTTCTCCTTGACAGTAGCAGGTAGATAAAGCCCTGAACCGGTTCTGTCAGCTCTTTCATCAAGGTCTATAAGAACCCTGTCACCAATAATTATAAGGTTTTTCTTTGCTTTCATACAGGATAATACCTTTATACTATATGTCATTCCTACTTGTTTTAAATCTTTCTTGGTATTCCTTATTTACGCAATAAAACTAAAAAGGATTCCAGACAAGCTGGAATGACATATAGTAAGAGTGCTGATTTATCAGCAGAAACCTTTTATGTAAATATTTTAAAATAAATTCTTCGAAAATGCTTTAATTTAAATCTCGGGCAGTATGATATTTATCTGTGCACCAGGGAAATAGGTGAGATTAGTTTCCTTGGCTTTTCCCCTTGTCCATTTAGGTATTATGGAAAGCTTTGCTGTTCCTGAGCGGATGGAAAGTTTCCCATCCCATTTTTTAACAAACCTTCTGACTGCAGATAATCCATACCCTCTTCCTTTGTCTTCAAATCGTGATGCTCCGTGAAGAAGACCCTTTTCTATAGCTTCAAAGTCGTTTTTTAAAGTAAACCTGTCTGATAAAGATTTTTTGAAACCTATCCCAATATCCATTACAGCGATCTTGACCACATTTTTATTCAGGTTCTGGAAATGATATTTCTGTATTCCTACAAATCCTTTATTTTCACTATGCTCGATTATGTTCTGACATACCTCAGAAAGTGCTACTATAAAGCCATTTATTGCGTTTTCATCATAATTAAGGTTATTTGCAAGGATTGAGTGGGCACGGTCTTTAACCTTTCCGACTATAAAATGGATATCGTCAGATTTTTCAATCGGTGTAATCTCAAGGAGAACATCAGAGTAAAAACTTCTTAAGTATTTTTCTGATATTTGAGGTTTTATAGGTTCAAAACTGAAATATGTTTCTGCGAATTTAAAGAAATCCATTCTTTCAAGATACTTAAGGACTTCTTCTGATGCTGACAGATAAATAGTTTTCCGGATACCCTCTGACTTAAAAAGTTCTCCTGCTTCAAGAAGCCCTACCATGCCGTATGGATCTATAAAAGTTGTCCCCTGAAGGTCAATTATTGGAGATTCTTTCAAAAGAGATAAAACCTGTTCAAAGGTATCTTCTGTTATTTGAGTTACTAATAAACTCATAAGCAAGTCTATTTGTACGTCATCCCCGCTTAACGGGTCGCCTCAGCGACTCGCCGAGGAGAGAATCTTTCTGAAACAACCACCTCAATCGCCCTTTTATTAGGTGGGATTAAGAAGGATTCCGGACAAACCGGAATGACAGTGACCAGAATCAGATATCCCGACTTACAAAGAGGAAAGCAAGACGGTAGATGTTTACAGTTCAAAGACTTCACCCCTGGAAGGTATGTGTGTCATAAAACCAAATTTATCCTTGACGAGTTCACCAAAAGATATTGACACCTCTTCTTCCCCATGAACAATAAATACCTCAGGAGAATCTTTGAATGCTGATAACCATTCGATAAGTTCTGCCTGGTCTGCATGTGCAGAGAAACCATTTATTGTGTATACAGACGCTTTAACCGCTATCTCTTCTCCAAGTATCTGAACAGCCTTTGCTCTGTTAACGATTCTTCTTCCAAGGGTACCCTTCCCCTGGAATCCAACAAATATGACGCTGCATTCAGATCTCCACAGATTATGTTTCAGATGATGTGTTATTCTTCCACCTTCACACATACCGCTTCCTGCAATTACAATAATCCCGGATTTTATCCTGTTTAAATCCATGGATTCTTTAACACTTTTCACGAAATGCAGCTTAATTGAGCTGTCAATATCCCCGGTGGACAGCAGCTTTCTTGCTTCATCATCAAAACATTCAGGGTGTGCAAGATATACCCTCGTTGCTTCTTCTGCAAGAGGACTATCAAGATAGACATCAATTCTGTAGAGTCTTCCCAATTTAACAAGGTTATTCAGAATATAAAGCAAGTCTTGTGTCCTACCAACTGCAAATGATGGGATAAATACATTGCCTCCTTTTTTAAAAGTTATTTTTATTGCATCCACAAGTTCATCTATGCTCTCTTTAAGCGGTTTGTGTAATCTGTTGCCGTAGGTTGATTCCATAACTACAAAATCCGCCTCCGCGGGCGTTAAAGGATCTCTTACTATTGGATTATTTTTCTTTCCGATGTCGCCGGAAAATACAATTTTCTTTTCCTTCCCCCTGTCTTGAAACCACAATTCAAGTGTTCCTGAGCCGAGGATATGTCCTGCATCTACAAATCTGTATTTAATTCCGTTCCCAAGGTGGAAGATCTTGTCATACGATTTTACATCAAATAAAGGTATTACATTTTTGACATCATTTATTGTATAAAGTGGAAAAACCGGGGGTTCCCCAGCCCTGATTGCTTTTCTTGTATGCCACCCTGCATCATTTTCCTGGATGTTTGCGGAGTCATAAAGCAATAATTCAAGTAAGTCCCGTGTTGCTGGGGTCATTATGATTTTTCCTTTGAAACCCTCCTTTACAATTCTTGGAATCATCCCTGAATGGTCAAGATGTGCGTGTGTTATAAAAATATAGCTGATATCTTCAGGACGAAAATCGAAGTCAGCTCTGTTTACCTCATCAGCGTTTTCGCCCTGATATATACCAGATTCAACAAGAATCTTTAAATCGTTGCACTCGATGTAAAAACAGGATCCGGTAACTGTCCTTGTGCCCCCAAGAAATTTGAGTATCAAATCATTTCTCCTTTTTTGCAAAAACAATAAACTCTTATAGCATAACTATGAGATAGCAAGCGTGTCATTCCTGCTTTCGCAGGAATGACAAAAGCAGCAATGCCTAAATACTTTCCTTAGTTGGTTTATAGCCCATCACAGGAATTCTTTTCTCCCGTAACTATCTCAGGTGTTAACATCCACTGTAACGACCACTCTCCAGCATCATTTTTTTTAAGGCAGACAATCCCGGCCATTTTAAATGAGATAATATTTTTATCTGTGCCTACGCTTAATAAAAGGGATGCCAGTTTACCTAGATGGGGAAGATGTCCTACGAGTATTATATCATCTGGTATGTCTTTAAGACGGTCTGCCCAAATATTGGGATCATCAAGAGGAGCCAGACCATCTACCTCCGAGAAACCTTTTGTTGGTTTCAGATTTTCAGATAGGATTTCTGCTGTTTGCTTTGCCCTCAATTTATTACTATGAAAAATTTTATAAACTTTTATATTTAGTCGTGACACATATGAAGCTACTACTTTTATATCCTGCAGACCTTTTCCAGAAAGCGACCTTGAAGGATCAATGTCTTCTTTATTTGCATCCGCATGCTGCACAAGATAAATAAGCATTTTAACCTCCTTTATTTACAATTCACTTTAAATTATTGCGTTATAGCAGGTTACCTTTCTTTTATTAAACTGTAAAGTTTATTTTTTCTTTTTTGTATTTAATGTACTCAAAAAAACCCCAGAGACTGCCTGCTGTAACAGCAATAAACCACGATAAAGAGATTGCTGTTGCAATTTCGGGTTTTATTCCAATGAGACTGAAGAATAGTACAAAAGCGCCTTCTCTTATACCCAGGCCGGAAATTGATATGGGTAAGGTGGTAAACATAATTATGAGAGGCAAGAAGATTAAACATGCAAGGAAGGGGATATGTTGTCCGATACCGAATGCAAGGATATATACAGATAAGATACCTGAGAGTTGTATTAATACTGATAATAATATTGCCTTCATAATAACCTTTTTTTGATTCTTGTATGCGTGAAAATAGTCATAAAAACCTGAAATTATTTTTATTCTTTTCCCAAGACGCAGGCCGAATACTAAAAGACTTAATATAGTAAAAGATAAAATAGTGAGAGGGAGCAACCATTCAATACGTGAGCCGTGAAAATATTTATATCCAAAAGGGAAAGCAATGGTGCATATTGCAATCAATACTACGAAACCAATGTATCTGTCCATGAATATAGAAGCAAGCGTAAGACTGCCTCTTCCTGTTGTCCGGTATAAGTAAAAGCCCTTAACAGCATCTCCCCCGATAACACCTGGAAGAATAGTATTAAAAAAAGCTCCTATCATATATAGAGAAAAAAGTTTTTTAATGCCAAGTACTCCCGGCAGAAGAAGCTTCCACCTCAATGTAGATATTAACTGAGCGAGTATATATAGGAATACTACGAAGATAAATACAGGTAAGCTCATGCCTCTGATTATTGAAAAAACCTGTGCAAGTCCTGTTTTTGATAAGACAACATATAGAAGTACAGAACTTATAACAAGCTTTATGAAAAGGAAGAATATTCTATTTGTTTTCCGGGCCAAGTATTTTTTTTATCACATAAATGGGTTTTCTCTGGCTTTCATGATAGACCCTCACGAGCATCTCTCCGAGAAGCCCCATCCCTATGAGCTGGATTCCAACGATAATCAAAAGGGCACCGAGCAAAAGAAGCGGCCTGCCTCCGATATCGTGGCCAAAAAAGATTTTATCAAGAGTCAGATATACAGATATAATAAAACCCAAAAAGCCGCTTATTATACCGATAGGACCGAAAAACTGGATTGGCTTAGTAGAAAAGCTCTGGAGAAATTTCACAGTAATCAGGTCTAGAACTACCTTTATTGTCCGTGATACACCGTATTTTGAACTCCCCCTTAATCGGGGGTAATGAACGGTTTCAACCTCTGCTATCCTAACGCCGTACCAGCTTGCGACAGCAGGAATAAACCTGTGCATTTCTCCATAAAGTTTCAGATTTTTTATTACATCCCTTCTGTATGCTTTTAGGGAACATCCATAATCGTGGAGTTTTACCCCTGTGACTTTGCTTATCAACCAATTTGCTGCTACGGAAGGTAGTCTTCTTGAGAAAAACGGGTCTTTCCTCTTTTTTCTCCAGCCGCTAACCAGGTCGTTATCTTTTATAAGGGCAAGCAGTTTCGGGATGTCCGCAGGGTCGTTTTGTAGATCGCCGTCCATTGTCACAATTATATCCCCGGTTGCGAAATCAAATCCTGCTGCAAATGCTGCAGTCTGGCCGAAATTGCGTCTGAGGCTAAGAACAATTACTCTTTTATCCTTTGCCTGGATCTCTTCCAGGATTGGAAGTGTCCTGTCGGTACTGCCGTCATCTACAAAAAGGATTTCATATTCATTTTTTAGAGAGTCCAGTACCTCCTTCAGTTTTTCATGAAGAATCTGAACATTCTCTTCCTCATTATAAATGGGTATTACTATTGAGAGCGTCATTAAAAACTATCCGGGGTCGTTTTTTTTAATCCCTTAAAATCATAACATAGGAATATAGAATAATCCCTGATTTTAATCTGATTTTTAGTATAAACTTTGAGACTCCTTTTCTCAACCTTCTTAAAAGCTTTAGCTACTTTGTATGGTATTTTGCCATATCCGGTTCTGACAAAGATTGCATCGTAATGGAGTAAGTTGTAGAAACCAGGCCAAAAGTCGTACTGGTTCATCCTGCGCCCAAGATTGACGCAATATGTAACAGGGTGCCCTTTTATATAAAATGCAAGTTCACTGGAAACCTGATACCTGTCAGAAAAAATAAATACAGGCCGGGTTGTGGAAGTTTGTTCGTATATCTTTGATACCTCTGCACCAAGCTCTTTCCAGCCTCTAAGCTTCGATGTTGGATCATTTTCTATCGGAAGATTAAGCAATGAAGGATAATGGGCTACTATAGTTACAATTAATGATAAAAAAACAGCAGTTGATACGAGAATTTTAAATCCTATCTTAGCAGAGTATAAATTTTTCATATATATTGCGGAAAAGGCAATAATACATGTTAAGTAACCTGATAAAGCCCAGTTTGCCTGTACCTTGGCGTGCAGACTTTTAATAAGGAAAATCGCAATTATGGGGATTGAAAACCAGAATAAAAAAGATCCTTCGCATCTTTTTCTGATTTTCCATACAGAGACAGCCATAAATATTAGCAAAAGAGGAGTTATTACACCAAACTGTGAGCCTAAAAATTCAAAAAAACTTTTAAAAGATATTTGAAAACCATCTGCTATGTGTACTTGGCCTGCAGTGTGTTTCAATGTAACCCATTCATGATTTGTATTCCATATAATAACAGGACTTAAGACCAGGAGGCTGATTATAAACGCAACAGCGGGGCCTTTTGTAAACAATAGCCTCCTGTGGTCTTTAGAGAAAAATAAAAATAAAAAAGCGCATATATAAAACAAGGCCATAGTATATTTTGCTAGAAGACCGAGACCTATGGATATGCCGAGAAGAGACCAAAATGCCAGTGACATGTTTGACCTTTGTTTTAGTTTGATTAATGGATCTTGATTACTGACTGCCGAAGAATTATCTTTTGCTATGCTGGTATGTTGGTTTAATGATTTTACATTAGAAGCTTTCGAAAAAAGGTACAATGATAGTGACCAAAAGAATATGATTAGTGAATCTATTGTAAATAGTATGCTGTAAGCTGAAAAAAGAGGGATTATCTGCAAAAGAACAGCTGAAAAAAAACCAACTTGCTCATCGTAGAGATTTTTACCGAGCTTGTAAAGCAGCATGCTGCTGAGTATAAAAAACATAACAGCCATGATTCTAATGCCAAAAACAGTATCTCCGAATATATAAGTGCCCAGATGTATGAGATATGCTATCATCGGGCCTTTTGAGTAATAACTCAAATCGAGCCTGCGTGACCATTCCCAGTAATGTGCCTCATCAGGACTCAAATCGAGAGGGCCATTCTGTATGTAATATATATTGAAAAGATTTATAGCAAGAAGAAAAACAAAAAGTAAGGTTACATATGGTTTTGTCTCGAATCTTTTCAATGACCATTTGTAAAAACCAATAATAGATATTGCTGAAACAATACCAAACAATGCTCCAACAATAACGTCAGATGGATAATGTACACCAACATAGACTCTTGAGAAGCCTACAAGAAATGCAACAATAATAAGAGCATATCGCACCCTGTTTTTTAGAAGAATAAAAAAAGGAGTAATAAAAGCAAATGCGTTTACAGCGTGGTTTGAAGGCATTGAAAAAGACCTTGCACATCCTACAAGAGCTCTAACGCCGTCTAACTCGTTACAGGGCCTTACCCTCTCGAAATAATGCTTAAGTGCATTCGATGACCAATCAGATATTAATGTTGATGCAAAGGCGATAACAAGAGCAATTAAAGCATTTTTTCTGTCTTTAAAAAAAAACCATAAAAAAATTGGAAGGAATATCAAATAAGCCCTTTCTGTAATGAAGGGCATTATAATATCAAAAAAGTTGTTTTGGAGTTCTGTATTTATAAAAAGAAAGACGGTGGTATCTATTTCAAGAAGGCTCATCAAGTAGTTCACTTGTCATCTTTATTAATTCTTCTAACATGCCCCTTGTTTACCCATTTAATTATCTCTTCAACCATTGCATCAATTGTTGCCTCTTTTGGAATAATGTCAACATGAAGACCTGCGTTTTCAACTGCCTTTGCTGTCACAGGTCCTATAACAGCGATGGAAACTCCCTTTAGGATTTCTTCAGCGTCTTTTCCCATTATTTCCCTGAAGTTGTTAAAAGTTGCTGCGCTTGTGAAAGTAGCTATTGAAATCCTTCCTTCCTTTAAAAACCTTCTGATTCTCTTCCCATGAGATTCTGGCTTTATTGTCCTATAAGTAATAGGAACATCAATCTCACCACCGAGTTTTCTTATCTTTTCCGGGAAGACCTCCCTGGCTAACTCTGCCCGTGGAAGTAAAAATCTCATGCCTTTTAAAACCACCCCTTCCCTCTCGCCCTTGGCAAGGGGTGGCTGGGGGGGTGTAAATGCCTTAATCAGTCCCTCAGCACGAAACTCATCAGGTATTAAATCTATCTTTAAACCGAATTTCTTTACCTCTTTCGCAGTCTTTGTACCTATGGCGCAGATCTTTAAGCCTTTCATATCCCTGATATCTTTATCTTTTTCAAAGAACCTTTTAAAAAAATATTTCACACCGTTTCTGCTTGTGAATATCAGCCAATCATAAGCCTGTATCTTACCTATTGACCTGTCAAGCTCGTCGTAACTTTCAGGAGGTACGATCTGTATAGTCGGAAATTCGATTATCTCTGAGCCGAGTTCTGCTAGTTTTTCAAATCCTTCGAGGTGTTCCCTTGTCACGAGTATTCTATGGCCGAACATTAGCTTTTTTTCATACCACTTCAGTGACTCCCTGAGCTTTACAACTTCTCCTACTACCATTACAGCAGGGGGTTTAATATCACGTTCTTTAATAATTCGTCCAATATTTTTGAGTGTCCCGACAGTTGTGCTCTGGTCAGGTCTTGTCCCCCATCTGATTATAGCAACAGGGGTATCTGGCGAACGGCCGTTCTTGATTAATTTTTGAGTAATAAGATTTATGTTTTTTACAGCCATCAGAAAAATAAGTGTTCCGACACCTGTCGCAATCTTTGACCATTCAATAGCGCTCTCTTTTTTAGATGGATCTTCGTACCCGGGAATAACCGCAAATGACGATGAATAAAGCCTGTGAGTTAACGGGATCCCTGCATAAGCTGGGGCTGCAATAGCAGAACTGACTCCAGGGACAACTTCAAACTCAATGCCTTCTCTTGATAATACCTCTGCTTCTTCTCCTCCACGGCCAAATACAAATGGATCTCCTCCTTTAAGCCTGCATATGATCTTGCCTTCCTTTGCTTTCTGTAAAAGAATTTTGTTGATTTCATCCTGGGTCAGAGTGTGATGACCTCCGCGCTTTCCTGCATATATGAATTCAGCATCGTGGTTAATATAATTTAAAACCTGTGCATTGAGATGGAAATCATATACGACAACCTCAGCCTTCTGAAGACACCGCAGACCTTTTATGGTGAGTAACCCGATGTCACCAGGACCTGCGCCGACTAAATAGACCTTGCCTTTCATCAATTATTACCTGAAAATGATTTTCTGAATGATGTTGTTTTATTAACCTCTAATGACGATATATGTAGATTAATAATTTGAAATTTTAAACAATGCAACTGATATGATGAAGATGTTGACAGATAATGTATTTTTTTGTTGATTTGATTAATGTTATTCATAAAAAATTTTCCTTAAAAGACATGAAAAAAATGTTTTAAGCGGTTCTGATCCATTTGGCTAACCTAGGACCCTGTAAAATGGTCAAAAATGTACCACAGGGGAAAATAGGCAAAAAATGTATATTTCTGGTACAGCCAACTAAATTTATAACGAAAAACTTAAGGGTTACGGGAATTTATGGCTTCTTTTAGGCCCTTGCCTGCCTTAAAGTGTAGGACTCTCTTTTCAGGAACATCAACCTTCTCACCTGTCTTTGGATTCCTTGCCTTTCTCGGTCTTCTATTTTTAAGTTTAAAGTTTCCAAACCCTCTTATTTCTATCTTCTCTCCTTTAACAAGAGCTTCTTTCATACTGTCAAAGACAGTCTCGACAACGATCTCGGTCTGTTTTCTTGTAAGAATGCTAACCTTATCTGATACTTTTTCTATGAGGACTGATTTAGTCATAATAACCTCCCCAAAATACTTATTTAAGGTGAATATAAATATTTTATCTTTACTGATGGAATAACTCCAATTAATTCTTTTGGGCCTCTTAGTAAATTGATTAAAGAAAAACTCTCTTTTTTGCTTACAACCACAGGCTCTCCTTTTATCCCTGATAGTTTTGCTGCAGATTGTATTGCATCTTCTAAGGTGCCGAGTTCATCGATTAGACCTGCTTTAAGTGCCTGCTCACCAGTGAAGATACGACCGTCTGCAATTTGTTTTACATCATCATATAACATTTTTCTGCCCTCTGCAACAGCCTTAATAAACTGTTCATGAACGTTGTCCAGCACATTCTGAAGTATCTCCCTCTCTTCTTTTTTAATTCCGCGAAATATTGATGCCATATCTTTATGTCTACCGCTTTTTACTACCTCTGTTTTTATGCCAAATTTGTTCATGAGTCCTTCTATATTTGGTATTTCCATTATTACACCGATCGAACCGGTAAGTGTACCTGGATTTGCGATAATCCTGGTAGCAGGCGATGCTATATAATAACCTCCTGATGCGGCAATGGAACCCATGGAAACCACAACTTTCTTTTTTGCTACAGTTTTCTTGAGTTCTTCGTAGATTTCTTGTGCAGGTGCAACAGCCCCTCCCGGGCTGTCAATACGAAGAACAATAGCCTTTATCATGGGGTTTTTTGTGTAATCTTTTATTTCATCAATAGTGTCTTTTGAGTCAACAATCATGCCTTCTATACGGATGAGTGCAATTCGTTCACCTATTGGGATATTCTTTTGTAGCATTACAAATATTAGGCTAATAACAATAAGAAGTAAGAAAAGACCGAGAAAGATAAAAAGTGCTTTCTTCATTCTTCTTTCCTCTTTAGGTTTTTCATGCTAAGTCCCAGCTTCCTTTCCTCAGTATCTATCTTTATTATTCGGACATTGATGTCATCGCCTTCTTTTAAAACATCCTCGACATTCCCAGAAGTCGGTTTGATGATCTCAGAAGAGTAAATAAGACCTTCAACACCGCCCTCAAGCTCAACAAATATGCCGAAATCAGTAATTTTGAGGACTTTACCATTTAATTCTGAGCCGAGTTTGAATTTTTCAGGTATATCTTGCAGCCATGGGTCAGGTTCAATTTGTTTTAGCCCAAGTGCCATCCTTTCCGCAGAGGGTTCTATACTTAAGATTATGGCCTCGACCTTTTGCCCTTTTCTAAGAATTTCTGAAGGATGTTTTACATGTCTTGTCCATGAGAGGTCAGATATATGTATAAGGGCATCTACACCCTCAGGAAGGCCTATGAAGGCACCAAAGTCAGTAATAGTTTTTACTTTTCCAGAAATCTTCTGACCGACTTTATAGCTCTGGGAAATGATTTCCCAAGGACTAGGTTTTAGCTGTTTTATGCTTAGTGAAAGTCGTCTTTCGTCTTTATCAACCTTTAGAACAACGGCATCGGCAGTCTCCCCGATAGAAAGATACTTTGAAGGATGTTTTGGTCTCGAAATCCAGTCTATCTCTGATATATGAACAAGTCCTTCAAGCCCTTCTTCAAGTTCTATAAATGCGCCATAGTCAGTAATGCTTACAACCTTGCCCCTAACTTTTTTACCAATAGGATATTTTTCATCTACAGTAGACCATGGGTCAGGCTTTTTTTGTTTATAACCTAATGTAACTTTTTCGTTTTCCTCATCGTATTTAAGGATAATAATTTCAATTTCATCTCCAACTACAAAGAATTCGGAAGGATGGTTTATCCTACCCCAGGAGATATCAGATATGTGCAGTAGTCCATCTATTCCACCAAGGTCAATAAACACACCATAATCTGTGATGTTTTTAACCAGACCCTTCATCAACTGTCCTTCTTTAAGATTTTCAATGGTATAAGCCTTCTTTTTCTGCCTCTCCTCTTCAAGGATTGCCCTTCTTGATATAATGACATTAGAGACTTTGCTGTTTAACTTTAAGACCTTGAATTGCAATTTTTTCCCAATAATGCTGTCGATTTCTTTGATTGTTTTTATATCAACCTGTGAACCAGGAAGGAATGCATTTACTCCGGATATATCTACAGAGAAACCACCTTTTGTTTTTTCAATAACCTTTCCTTCTACGGGGCTACCATTCCTGAGTGAATTTTCAAGGGTTTCCCATACCTTAATTTTTGTAGCGCGCTCCTTTGAAAGGGTTATTGTACCGTCAGAATCTTTTATGTTTTCGATATATACTTCTATTTTGTTGCCTGGTTTCAATCTATTAATCTCTTCTTCTGAAAATTCATTAACAGGGATAATACCCTCGGATTTATAGCCGATATCAACTATAACCCAATCTGGCTTCAACGCTAACACCTTCCCTTTTAATATTATGCCCTCTTTAATGCTCTGGAAGGTTTCAGCATAAAGCCTTTCCATTTCGTTGTTTTTAAGTTCCACTAAAAAATTATCCTCCTATATCTCTAATTCTTTCTGCTATATCTTTGATGATCCATTCTGGTGTTGATGCACCAGCTGTAATACCTAAATACTTTGCTCCCTTAAACCATTTCTTTTTAATCTCAGATGAAGTTTCGATGTGATATGTTGGTACAGAAAGAGAATTACACAGCCGTGTAAGCTGGGTTGTATTTGCGCTGTTTTTACCTCCAACAACAAGCATTACATCAACCTTACGGGCCATTTTTTCCGTCTCCTTTAGTCTAAGGGCTGTGGAATTACATATTGTATTATATACTTTTATTTCATTTGCAAGTTCTATGGCTTCAGTTAGTACCTTTTTTAATGTTTCAATGGATTGAGTAGTCTGGACTACTATACCTACCCGGGTTTTCAGTTTCGGAAGAGGAGTTTTGCCATCTACAATTATAACATTATCATTAGCATAGCTCATTAAACCTTTTACCTCTGGATGGTTTTTCTCCCCTAGGATGACTACTTGATAATCCTCTTCCTTAAGGAGTTTAGCATAATGCTGTGCCTTTTTAACAAATGGACAGGTTGCATCTATTATTTCATAACCTGAGGAAGAAATCTTTTTTGAAAGGCCTATCGGGATACCATGGGTTCTGATTATCAATGCTTTTATATCCCTTTTTGTCTCTAAATCCTCTATAGGTGATATACCTTTATTCGTTAACATTTCTACAACTTGGGGGTTGTGAATTATTGGACCAAGGGTATATACTCCCTTACGTTTTTCATTAGCTATATGAAAGGCTATGTCAATAGCCCTCTTAACGCCAAAGCAAAAACCTGCCATCTTCGCCACAATTATTTTCATAATGTTATTGTATCAGTGTAAAAGCTGAGATTAAACATCGCCATTAGTCTTTAAACTGTTTATTGCCTCGATTATATCCCTGCTTATCCTTTCCTGGAAATGCTTATCTGTTTCTTTTTCATCAATTCCTATGGGTTTGCCGAATATTACTTTTATTTTTGAAGGTTTTAAAAACTTTGCACCTGCTGGAAGAGCCTTCGCTGTCCCGGAAATAAGTGCTGGGACAACAGGCATCTTGCTTAAAGCTGCAATTACTCCTACACCTCTTTTTATGTCGAGTATCTTGCCATCAACGCTTCGGCCTCCTTCTGGAAACATGACAATGAGTTCGCCGTGCTTTAGTCTCCTTACAGCTTCTTTTATTGTTGAAGGCTGGGGTCTTCCGCGTCTTACAGGAAAAGAAAATGACCTGACAAAAGTGCCAATCAAGGGTATCTTGAAAAGTCCCTCTTTTGCCATATAGGTAGCGCGTCTTTTTGAAGCGGACCCGATAACAAGAGGGTCCAGATAACTTATATGGTTTGCAGCTACGATAGCTCCACCTTTCTCCGGAATGTTTTCATGCCCGATAACCTCAAATCTATAGAAGACCCTTAAAATAATGTTAAATATTGTCCAGAAACCCCAGTAAAAAGAACTCAAGAAACAATTCCTATAAAATCAAGTATTTTTTTCTTTACCTGTTCAATTGAAAGATTGGATGAATCTAATAAAAGAGCACCGGGTGCCACTTTAAGAGGAGCAATATCGCGGCTGGCATCCCTTGAATCTCTATCCATTATGTTTTTTTTAGAATCATCCATAAAGATATTAATGCCCTTCTTTGTGAACTGTAAATAACGTCTTTTAGCTCTTTCATCTATTGAGGCATCAAGGTAAATCTTCTTTTTTGCATCTGGAAATACGACTGTTGTTGTATCTCTACCTTCAACAACGAGGTCAGAGTTCAAGGCAGCATCCCTCTGGGCGTTCAGCAGAAAATCACGGACAATCTTTCTTGAGGAAAAAACAGAGGAGTAGTGATCAATCATAGCAGACCTTATATCTTCTGAAACATCTTTGCCGTTAAGAAAGACTCTGCAATTATTGAAGGTAACGTGGGTATTACCGAGAACATCCGCGAGTTTTTCATCACTGTCTTCCGGCTCTATAGAGTTGTTTCTTAACACGAGGGCAACAGCCCTGTATAATGCGCCTGTGTCAAGATAACCAAACCCGAGTTCTTTCGCAATAAGCTTAGCTATGGTAGTCTTCCCCGAGCCTGATGGGCCATCTATAGCGATAACTTTACCCATTTACCTGGATATTCTGAGTCTACCATCTTGAAATACACAAAATCTGTTCTTCATTTTATCCTCATACTCATGTAATATCTTTCTTATAATCTCTGCTTTTTCGTTACCATTTGCATCTTCCATTCTTAAAATCAAGACTCCTGCATGTGACTTACCAGATTTGAATACAAGCTCGCCAAAATCTTTATCCATAGTTATTACCATACGGGATTCAGATATAGCTATTTTGAGTATTTCCGTATCTTTTGCCTTCGGGTCAATACTCCTTACGGTCTTTACGTCATACCCATTTTCTTTCAACCATTCTTCTACTTTTTTCCCTACCCCGACATCAACAAGAAATTTCAATTTATTTTCAGGCATTAATACTTACCTTGTATTCAAAGCAAAGACCTGTTCTTCACTAATACGTTCAGAGGCATATAGTAAGACTGCCTGGATGTCCTCTTTTTCGAGTTCAGGGTAATCCTCCAATAACTTGTCAACTGTAACACCACCTGCAAGGGCTTTTAATATCTGCTCCACTGTTATTCTCAATCCTCTAATCGTTGGCTTACCAACCATTACAGTAGGGTCAACTGTGATGCGCTTTAATAAATCGACATTTTGTTGTTTATACATTTTTAATACCTCCTAATTTTCACGAAGTAATTGTCTCCTTATTAATAATCTATATTAATTGTCATGCTTTTATATTCAGAATCCAGAAGTGATAGCTGATTTCTGATTCTTTGCCTCAAGCCTAATGCAGGTTTCAGGCAAAATTCATGTAATTCTTCCTGTGTTACATTTAGATTAGGGAATAGTAATTTCAGGAGACCGGCAGCAAGCCTCCATACTGCAATCTTGTCTCTTATACTATCACTTTCAATAGTACATTTATCCTTAATGTATTCTAAATAACCACTTCTATCTCGTAAGACGTGCAATACTTCTGCAAAAAAATCTGCTTTAAATCCTGTTCCCTTAGAAATCATATTACTGTTAAACTTTGATAGTTCCCAACCTGGAAGAATTCCATGTAATCTATCAATAAAGGCTGTCTCGCGCAGAAATTCTGGCAAGTTCTCAAACAGATTTTCGCTTTGAGGCATTCCTGAAGATTCAATGGGAATATTAGCTAACATGACAATACCTGCCTCTGAGGTGACCTTTTGTTTCCCACGTGTAAAATAACCTGCTTCTAAAAATCCCTTAAGAATTCCGACTACTTCACCTGGATTTTCAAAAGAAATAGATTGGCACTCATCTAAAACAACAGCATCGTGCTTAACCAGAAGACCAGGCATATTGGTTGCGTTATTATAAAACAGTACTGCAGGGGTTACCTTACCACCGCTTACCATTCGAACATAGTTTGATAAATTAATATAAATCCAAGATTTTCCAGTGCCTTTGGGTGAAAGTTCTATTAAATTTATCCGATTTTGCACAACGGGAAGGAGCCTTACTAAAAGCAACTGTTGTTGAGAAGGGGTAAAGGCGTTTGAATTATAGCCTCTAACTCTTTCATTGTCATTTATCAACCTGTCTTTTATCTTGCTATCTTTCTGAGGAATATGATTATTAAGGAACCTTAGTAGGGCGTTCGAATCAATTAAGCTATTTTTACTTTTAATGATCCTTATCAAAAACAAGAAAAAGTATGAAAATATTAAAATTTGGACTTTTTTATAGGAATACTTAAAATTCTTGTTTAAGGTTCCCATCGCTCACAACCTCTTTGCATTGCAGTAATCTCAACCGCTTCTAAAATATGGTTGAACATTTTTGGTTCCAAGTTGCCGCCTATACTTAAATGATCAAGACCAGTAAAACTATATACTTCAAAATCAAATCTATATTTATTGGCTGTTCGCAATAATTTCCAATAACGGATAATACAATCTTTTCTTTTTAATAATAAACTTCGGGTCGGAAGTTTATCGCGTTTTTCTCTATTTATCTCCGAATCAACAGGCAACAAGTTCCAAAGATCATTATTCCTCCATAGTGAAAATGGAATAACATGATCAATATCAAATCTATTTTTCAATGATATACCAGTCCAAGCACATTCTTTTACATCTGATTTAAGGTAAATATCTTTGACATCTGCAACATCTCTTTCGGGTATTGGAACAGTTAAAAGAAGATTAATTATTTCACTGGGGGTGACACATTTCTTGGAAATCTGAGATGTTAATTCTGTCCATCTTAAAATTAAAGCATCACTGATCCAATGCCCTATAAGTGAAAGTTCACGCCATATTTCCATATTCAATAAAATTAAATTATTTTTTCCATCATACTTGAATATTTTACCTGATTCTAAAGAACCTCCAGCATATACAACTGGTCCTTTAACAATAGTTTTCCTGATGATTTTAAAAACATCACTCAGTAATTGTTTTACTTCTTCATTTATGGTAGAGCTTCTATAATCTAAAGTAAACCGAGTCAACCCTCCTGATCGTTTATAATAATTAATCAATTTATTTAAGTGATGCCTAAATGCAATTTTTGTTTTACTGGTTTCAGCTTCGCCATGGATTTGAGGAATAAATTTTGACGAGTCAAAAATTGACCAGTAGTAACAAATCCATTTCTCAACAACAGCATCTATAGGAATACCAACGATTCCATTTCCCTCCCACTTAGCTATCTGATAATTTTTCATAGCAATATCACATAAAGCTCGAATCAAAGCAAGCTTATAAGTGGCAGTTTTTTATCACGTGTTAGAATACCTTCAATCTGATCGATAGGACGAATAAGTTGAGATATTTCTAATTGAAAAAGCATTGTAATCCAAGAATAACCCACCCTTTCTAAGCTGTCATCATTCTTCCATTTACCTATTAATTGAAAACCTATACGTTCAAAAAGCAATTGCAAATAATCGGGGTTATGCAATATAAATAATCTACCATCTTTGTCTCTTTGTTTATCATTTATATCGGGACGAGACAAAGGAAATGACAATAATAGTCTCCCATTACTTTTTAAGGTATTACGAATTGAAAATAAAGAATTGAATAGGTGCTCCCTTGGAATATGCATAATTAATGCGGAACATAGTATCCCATCAAATTGCTCATCAAAAGGATTTTCAAAATCAGGGAGCCCCCCGCTTTTTATTCGTCCAGCAAGTTCGGGATAATTTTCGATAGCTACAGTTCTTAATTCTTCACAGGGCTCTATTCCATATGCATCATACCCCAGTTTCAATAATTTCATGATATCGCGCCCTGAGCCTGCCCCGATATCTAAAATTTTTGTTTGTGGGGGAAAAGAAATAGCAAAATATTTGCTAATTCCATTCTGAACATTACTGTATCGTGAAAACACTTCTACAGCATTTTCTTTATAGTATTTAATTGTTTGTTCATCCATATCTATTAAAACATTAGTATTTAAGAACTTTATATATGCATAGAATCTTTCCCTCCACTGAAAGAGACTATAGGTTTCCTTTCCGGGTGGGATTTAATAATATCCTTAATGAATAAGATTGCTTCTTTTTCTAATTTATCTAAAGTTACCTTGTTAGCTTTGTAAATGATATTAGGAGTTATATAGCCCTTGTAAAGACTATCTTTATAAGGATACTCTTTTACAATAGTTGGTTTTCCATTTGCAGAAAGTCGAAACAATTTTTCCCCATTAAACCATATAGTCTTATACCTTATCCAAAGTCCATCTTGCCAACTTTTGGCTGGCAATTTTTTACTAGTTTCCTTCTCCAAAAACCTATATTCTTCATTAAATATGAGTTTTAGGTCTGAACATATTTTAACTCCTTCATACCCGCAATTCTCACACTCTCTTCTTAAAAGAGGAACTCCACAACGTTGACACCACCATAAATGTTCTGTCATACCTGTTACTTTGTCAATCTCCTTAGTGTTTCAAAAAATCCCGGAAAAGATATTTTTGCAGAAGAAATACCGTTTATTGTTGTTGTACCATCAGCAATAAGGGCTGCAATCGACAATGACATTGCAATCCTGTGATCCCTGTAACTTTCCAGAAAAGCGCCTTTTAATCTTGTCTTTCCCTTTATACTCAGGCCGTCATCGAACTCTATAATTTCTGCTCCCATTTTCCGAAGTTCCGTTGTCATGCTCATAATCCTGTCAGACTCTTTTAGGCGCAGTTCCTCCGCACCTTTTATTGTTGTGTTTCCTTCAGCTTGGGTTGCTGCTACACAAAAGATTGGAAACTCATCAATAAGGGCAGGGATTTTTTCTTTTGTTATATTTATAGCCTTCATATCTGCACCGCCCTTGCAATGAATGTCTGCAACAGGTTCACCGGATAAATTTCTTACATTATATAGCTCTATATCTGACCCCATTTCTTTAAGCGCACTGATAAGCCCGGTCCTTGTGGGATTAATGCCCACCCCTTCAATTGTTAAATCAGAATCTTTTATTAATAATGCTGCAATTATAAAAAAAGCAGCGGATGAAAAGTCTCCCGGCACATAAATGTCTGTGCTTTTTAATTCTGTTCCACCTTTTATCTTGACACGAAGTCCCTCAACTTTAATCTCAGCACCAAAGAAAGGCAACATACGTTCAGTGTGGTCACGTGATTTGGCAGGTTCAATTATTTCTGTTTCTCCATCTGCATAAAGACCTGCAAGTAAGATTGTTGATTTGACCTGTGCACTCGCAACGGGCGATGCATGTTGTATAGGTTTCAATTTTTTACCATTTATTGCGATAGGAGGATATCTGTTTTCAAACCTTGCTATTATCTCTGCACCCATCTGTCTTAATGGATCTATGACCCTGCCCATAGGCCTTGTTCTTAGAGATTCATCCCCTGTAAGTACAGAGAAGAAAGGATTACCTGAAAGGACACCTGACAGCATCCTGATAGTTGTTCCTGAGTTTCCACAGTCAATTATATTGAAAGGTTCTTTAAGGCCATAAATACCATTACCGTTTACTATTATATTTTCACCGGAATCATCTATGTCCACACCCAATGCCCTTAAAACATTTATAGTGCTTAAAGGGTCTTCTGCCCTGAGAAAGTTCCTTATAATACTTTTACCTTTTGATATGGATGAAAAGATTACTGCCCTGTGGGAAATAGATTTATCAGAAGGAGGGGAAAATGTGCCTTTAAAAGTCTTTGCTTTGCTAAGTTCAATTCTGTCCAATACCTTCCCTCAGTGTCCGGGCCTTTTTGAAATCCTTTTCAAGGGATTCAGAATCATAGACCCTGAGATACTGGCTTAACCTGTCTAGGTTGTTCTTAAAAATCTCAATAGATTCAAGCAGATTATCCTTATTTAAAACGCATATATCGCGCCATAGTTCCGGGGAACTCGATGCTATCCTTGTGGTATCCATAAATCCCCGCCCCGAAAAATTGAGGTATGAACTGTCAATATCTGCTACTGTATTAACTATTGCATATGCGATTAAATGAGGCAGGTGACTTACTAAAGCGTATATTTTGTCGTGCTCGTCAGCGTTGATAAGTTTTATATTTGAACCCATGGTTTCCCATATGGCAATTACCTTCTCAAGAGCTTTTTTATCTGTATTCTCTGTTGGGGTAATTATGCACTTTGCACCGATAAAGATGTCTGCTGAAGCAGAATTAATTCCGGAATTGTTACTGCCTGCTATGGGATGCGCTCCAACAAAACATGAACCTTTAGGCATTAATGCCTCTATATCGCGTACGAGCTTTCCTTTAACACTTCCAACATCGGTAATTAGAGCCCCGCTGCTTAGCGACATGCGTATTTTATTTGCAATATCGACAAAACTTCCGACCGGGGTAGCGAACAAAATAAGATTTGAACCTTTGCATGCTGCTGCGGGGTCCAGTTCAAATGAATCAATTATCGCTTGTTCTTTTGCCATCTTCAGGTTTTTATCGCTGCGCCCATAGCCTATTATTTCATTACAAAGCCCGTTTTTTTTCAATGCAAGGGCAAAAGAAGCACCAATGAGACCGACACCGAGTACAGTTACCCTGTTAAAAAAAAGACGATTCGGTGAGTCGGTGAGTGAGCGAGTGGGAGAAATATCTCTGTGTCTCTGTTTCCCCTTATCCCTATTTCTATTTTTAATCATATCTCCCTTCCAACAGCACGGGCTATAGGCCTCAATTCAGCCATCAATTTTTTAAATTCATCTGGCTTAAGAGACTGTTCTCCATCAGATAATGCCTCTTCAGGATTCGTGTGAACTTCGATGAGAAGTCCATCAGTTCCTGCTGCTACAGCTGCCTTAGCCATTGGTGCAACTAAGGCCAATTTACCTACGGCATGACTTGGATCTACAATTACAGGCAGATGTGTAATTTGTTTAAGCGCAGGGACTGCACTCAGGTCAAGTGTATTTCTTGTTGCAGTCTCGAATGTTCTTATGCCTCTTTCGCATAAGATTACGTTCTGATTACCTTTGGACATTATATACTCAGCCGCCATAAGCCATTCTTTTATCGTTGCTGATAATCCTCTCTTAAGAAGAACTGGTTTATTGCATTTCCCGACCTCAAGAAGCAATCTGAAGTTTTGCATGTTCCTTGCTCCTATCTGTACTATGTCTGCATATTTTAATATAATCTTAATGTCCCTGGGATCCATCAATTCTGTTACAACAGGAAGACCTGTCTTTTTCCTGACATCATAAAGGTATTTCAATCCTTCTTCACCTAGACCCTGAAATGAATAAGGTGAAGTACGGGGCTTGAAAGCGCCTCCCCTGATAAAGGTGGCACCTGCATTTTTTACCTTCTCTGCAATTGTCATCAGCATTGTCTTATTCTCTACAGCGCATGGTCCTGCAATCACAATTAACTTTTTTCCGCCTATAAGATGACCTTTTACATTGATAATTGTATCCTTAGCCTTGAAATCCCTGCTTGCGAGTTTGTAAGGCTTAAGTATTCGCATTACATCTTCTACCCCGGGCATCAACCTGATAGCATTTTCTTCTTCCTCTGATATCTTTGAGGTATCGCCGATTACCCCGACTATAGTTCTCTCAGAACCTTTTGAGATATTTGTTTTTAAGCCCCGGTGTTCAAGTCTCTTTTTAATACGATTAAGTTCTTCTCTAGTTGTGCCAGGTTTTAAGACAATGATATCCATTTGTTACTCCAAGATAAAAAATATTAAGCAAGAAGTTAGAAATGTGAAATTAAGATTTATTTCTCACTTTTTACTTTTTTTAGTGCCTCGATAAATCTTTTATTTTCTTCGGGCAGACCTATGGTTACCCTGAATTCTTGAGGTCCCGAAGGTCTGACAATTACACCATATCTTAATAATTTATTGTAAAATGTATCTGAATCCTGTCCCAGCAGTATATAGATAAAATTTGCTTCTGTAGGAATATATTTAAGATTAAGAGACGCAAGTTCTTTGTAAAGATATCTTTTGCCCTCTTCGTTTATCTCACGGGTATGTTCTATATGGTCGCTGTCTTTTAGTGCCCACAAAGCTGCTTGCTGTGCGATGGAGTTTGTGTTAAAAGGAGCTCTGAGTTTGTTCATCTCAGAGATTAAGTCCTGTCTTGCAATCCCGTAGCCGATCCTGAGACCGGCAAGGCCGTAAATCTTAGAAAAAGTTCTGAGTATCAATATGTCTCTTCCATTTCTGAAATGTTTCATGCTGTCAGCGTACTCATGATTAGTAACATATTCAAAGTAAGCTTCATCTACTACAACTAATATCTCTTCAGGAAGCTTTTTCATCAATCGGTCGAATTCATCACGTTTATTTATAGTCCCGGTCGGGTTGTTTGGATTTGCGATAAACAACATCCTGGTTCTTGAAGTGACCGCATTTGCCATCGCATCAAGATCATGTTTATATTCTTTTAATGGAACCTGAACAGGTTTTCCTCCGGTTGCCTGCACAGACAAAGGATAAACGATAAAAGAAGGATGGGCCATAACAGCTTCGTCACCGAATTGAAGGAATGTTCTTACAGTAATATCAATCAGTTCATTTGAACCATTACCCAGAATAATCTCATTCTCTCTTATGGATAATTTATCGGATAATGCTTTTTTGATATAGTAACCACTACTGTCAGGATATCTGTTTAGACTGTTTGTAATATTGGGATTTGTTAGATCACCCAGGATTGCCTTAAGCGCCAAACGTGACGGTCCGAGAGGGTTCTCATTTGATGCAAGCTTTATAGAATTCTTGATGCCAAGTTCCCGTTCAAGTTCCTCTACTGGTTTGCCGGGGACATAAGGCTTTATTGCAGAGATATAATTAGGAGGCTTAATCATCAGATTCCACCATAAGGATAGGAACCAAGGATTTTTAGATAAAGGCAGTTATCTTTTAGGTTATCAATCGCTTTCCTAAGTTTTTTATCATCTATATGTCCTTCCATGTCTACAAAGAATATATATTCCCATGCCTTTCTCCTGGATGGTCTTGACTCTATTTTTGTCAGGTTAATCTTTGCCTTTTTAAAAGGGAAAAGAATGTCATACAGGGCTCCTGGTTTATCTTTAAGCGAGAACATAATAGATGTTTTATCCTTACCTGTTTTTGGAGGAGATTCTTTTGATATAACTAGAAACCGTGTAATATTGTATTTGCTGTCCCCGATATTTTTCTCGACAAATTGCAAGTCATAGACCTTAGCAGCTAATTCACTTGCAATGGCTGCTGAATCGGTATCATTAAAAGCAAGCTCTGCTGCCCTTGCAGTGCTTGTGGATTCGAGAATAGGTATCCCTGTCAGATTTGTTCCAAGCCATCGCCTGCATTGTGCTGCTGCATGAGGATTTGAGTAAACCTTCTTGATATCTGACTTATCGCCGCTCTTCGAGATTAGATTGTGGGTTATATCGAGTAAGACCTCAGCTGATACCTTGAGATCATAGTCCATGAACATATCGAGTGTGTAGCTGATAACGCCCTCGTTTGAGTTTTCTATAGGAACGACGCCATATTCCGCCTTTCCGGCCTCAACAGAATCAAACACACCTTTTATGCTCTCAACCGGGACAAACAAGGCAGATGAACCGAAGTGTCTCAATGCAGCAAGGTGTGTAAAGGTTGCTAATGGACCCAGACAAGCAACCTTCAGTGGTTCTTCCAGGGACAGAGAAGCTGATAGTATTTCCCTGTATATGACTTTAAGGGTGTCATTCGGGAAGGGCCCTTTGTTTAGCGCTGTAAGACGTTCCATTATTTCCCGCTCACGTTCAGGAGAATAGAATTTTGCCTTTTTACTACGCTTGATATGAGCAATGTCAATGACGACGTTTGCCCTCCTGTTCAAAAGATTAAGAATCTCAGCATCGATCTCATCGACCTCTTTTCTTAATTTTTCTAGTTCTTTCATTTAGGATTTTTTAATAATAAGTCAAAGACTAAATATAATAAATCTACCTATTGACGAAACAAACAATTAGATGGTTAAACGTTAATATAACTAATTATTTCTTGTTTTTTCAATTGATTGATTAATTTAAAGTTAATTAAAAGTTCAAGAAATCAATTTTTTACCGTAGCATATTTTGCTAAAGTCTTTTTTAGTTTATTAACAACCTCAGGAACTTGTATGTTTTTATTTGCTAAAATGTCATTTGTCGTGACATTTTCACTTTTATAAAAAGCATCGTTAGCTTCATCGTCAATTTGCAGTGCCGCGCCTTCTATTGATAGCCCGGCAAACAGGCCTCTGGTTCTAGAGTATGAGACAATCTCTGCTTTAAGTTGGACATCGGTTCCAGCTTCAGCCTGCCTTCCGACAGGTCCGGCAGCTACGCTTGCATCAGCACCAAGTGTAAACTTCCCCTTCATTATATTGTCTATGCTTCTCTTGCTCTTGAAAACCAGAATAATATCTGCAGACTGCACGCCAACCTGCCATCCAATGCTTCCCCCTGTGAGAGTAACAAATGAGGGGTTACTCCATCCGCTTTGGCTATCCCGTACAACCAGTATACCACTTCCGTGACGGCCACCGAGGATGAACCCGGCTTTTACAACACCTGGTATAATTGCGATTCCTTTGGCATTGTTCAATAAAGCAGGAGGGATGCCTTTTTCAGGAATAGCCATAATCTCTTCCAATACATCAATGGCATCATTGACCTTTGTTAGTTCTTTGCTGGAAGCTTCCACAGAAAGCGATTTCAGAGACATAACTGATAAAGCCAGGATAATTATTACAAGCAAACGGTTTTTCATAAATTCTTATCTCCTTTCCTGTTTTGGTAATACAAAGACTGAAAGTTATTGCATATAATTTTTGCAACTTTTTTAATTATAACAGAAGTGTTTACTAATGACTATAAAAAGAGTAAGGCATAAATCTATCCTAAGGATTGTATGAGAAAATTACATATCTAGCTCTAATGTGCTGTCTCATAAATAACTTTACTCAAACTGTAATTCCTTCTTATCCGGGAATAACAAAAGAAAAAGTGTCAAGAAGGGTTAAAGACAGGACACTAATTACATAGTGTGCAAGACTGCAGAAAAGGAGAGGCTGGAGAATTTCTTCTCCAGCCTAAAAAACTAGGTGTGAGAGTGTGAAGGAAACTTATTACTTTTTCTTCTTCGCTGCTTTTTTCTTTGTCGCTGCCTTTTTCTTGGCTGCCATTAATATTCACCCCCTTTCAATCCGCATCACCCCGATAGGTTAAATGCGGAACGCTCTGTGCTCAGAGTCTGCCTAT
>MHEF01000137.1 GCA_001805125.1 Nitrospirae bacterium RBG_13_39_12 | reverse complement strand
CTTCGGAAAAGGGCAGTTTAGCATTCCTAAAACAGGACATTTCTAAATTGGTAAAATAGGACATTATCATTTTGGTGTGACACATCCGGAATCATCTGTGCTCTGTGCTGAGTTTGTCGAAGTTCCCGCATAAATAAGTTTTTATATGTTAAATTCCGTACAATAATCAATAAACAATTTTCCAGGTTCTTTTTTTAATTGAACACCTGTAACCATGAAATGATTCCCATCAGGATCAAAATATGAATAATAATTGTATTGTTTAGCTATTCTAAAACCGAAGCGGCTGTAATATGCAGGATCGCCAAGAACAAATATTCGTGTATATCCTTTTGACAGAGCAATATCGTTACCTTTTCTGATGAGTTCTGACCCTATACCCTTCTTTTTATGTGAGGGCAATACAGCAACAGGAGCAAGCCCTATTCCAATAACTTCTTTGTTTTTGTTATACATCGGGCTGTAAGAAATGTGACCCAATATTTTCCCGTCTGTTTCTGCCACTAATGATATTGTAAGGTTGCCGTTCTTTCTTAATTTATTTATAATTCTTGCTTCAGTCGGACCGTTGAACGCCCTGTTGTGGATTTCTGCAATTCGATTTATGTCTGTATCTTTCTCTTCCCGAATATTCATTCTGTTTTTCAGTGTAATGGCACAAGCTCACCGGCGGCTTTGGAGCGTGGCGGAAAAGCCGTCCGTTTGAGTGCCTTATTGGGCAAAGTCTTATTTCAGATCCATTACGCGTAGACGCTGGCCTTCGATTTTGGCAATCTCTCTCATTAGCACATAGCCCAGTCGAGGTTGATTCTGCATGAGACCGGTAAGCGCGGCATTATTCAACTCAATCAGATGGGTTTCTTTGAGAATAACCACGTCCGCACTGGCTGGAAGCATGTCAAGGAACTCAACCTCGCCGACGAGGGATTGCTCGGGAAGGGTAGCCACTAGTTTCCCGTTTACCCTAACCGAGACCTGACCTTCAAGCACGATGAACATCCTGCCCAAGGACTTCCCCTGCTCGATAAGGCGCTCACCAGCTTTACAGTGCCGCAACATTGCCGCCGATTTCAGCGCATCTCTCTCCTTGTCGGTCAGTCCTGCAAACAGTTTGGCCTTACCCAACGCCTTGGATAGCTCCAATGCCTTAGCCTTAGCCCCGTCTGCAGCAAACGAATTGCCCGCATAATTCCCGATCAATACAACAACCACAACTGTCAATAACAAACGTGCTGTCAGTCCAGTAGCCATACGTTCATCTCCTTTCAGTCGACATGTGTCGCCATTTCCGATATACCCAAAGCAAGGCAAAAGGGACACCTATGACCGTGTTCATTGAATATAAAGATCACGGCTCTCATCAATTTGATCACGATAAATTGGAGTACCCATTGCTTCGCCGATTTTTTCACGTTGTTTTTCTGCTGCATAAAGAGGGATAGTAAGATAGAGTAATATTATTATAATATAATCAATTGGCTTCATGACAATCGATTTCTTCTCATTTATATAAATTTCCACATTATTACATAATCTTAATCCAAGTATATGAGAAATAATCTCACCTGTCAAAATATTTCATGAATACCTGTCGTTACCCCTCAAAAACATCAATAAACTCGAACTTCTCTCCATCAAACAACCCCTTATCCCCTAATTTTATTTTAGGAATAACGAGGAGGGCCATGAAAGACAGGGTCATAAAAGGAGAGTGTAATGTTGAGCCGAGGCTTTTGGCCATTTTATTAAGGGCAGAGTATTTTTCCGCAACACGGGAGCATTCTTCATTGCTCATAATCCCAGCTATCGGCAGGGGCAGAAGCATTTCTTTTTCTTGTGATACTGCGCAGATGCCGCTCTTGTTTTCGATAATCAGATTTACAGCGCGGCAGATATCTTTGTCAGTTACTCCGACAGCTATAATGTTATGAGAGTCATGGGCAACGCTTGAGGCAATTGCGCCTTTTTTAAGCCCAAAGTTCTTTACAAAACCTATTGCCACTTTTGATTCATTATAACGGTTTACCACTACAATCTTTAAAACATCCCTCTTTATATCAGACACAATATTTCCGTTCACTATAGATGGAGTTGTTACTCCTCTGTCCGTGATTACCTGACCGTCTATTACTTTGATAATATGTATTTTGCCTATCCTGCATGCAAGGAAAAAATCTTTTGCCTTCTTTTTTTTCATTTTAAAATTATTCACTACTGCCGGTGTGTTTTTAGCTACAAGTGATCTGCCTTCCTCAGCTACAATTTCTCCTCTAATAATTGTCTTCAGCACTTTGAAATCCCTGAGATTATCCACAACAATAAAATCAGCATTATCTCCTTTGCGAAGGAGACCGATATCGAGCTTGTAGTGGGATACGGGATTGACACACGCGACCCTTAAAACCTTCATTAAATCAATCCCGTAGTCAACAGCCCTTTTAACCAGATCATTTATATGTCCCCTTATCAGCTCATCAGGATGCTTGTCATCGCTGCAGAACATGCAGTTTTTATAATGCTCGTCTACAACTGGTATCAGTTCATCAAAATTCTTTGCTGCTGAACCTTCTCTGATGATAATCTTCATCCCCAACCGGAGTTTCTCCAGAGCTTCGTCTTTCTGAAAACACTCGTGGTCCGTTGAAATCCCTGCCTTGACATATCTGCGAAGGTCCTTACCCCTTAATCCAGGCGAATGGCCGTCTATTACTTTTTTGTATCTTTTCGCTATGTCTATCTTCTTCATAACATCCGGTAAGGCATGTATCACACCCGGGAAATTCATCACTTCTGCTAAAAACTTTATTTCAACCATTTTTAGAAGCTCTTCTATTTGCTCGGGACCGATATTCGCTCCACTTGTTTCATAATCAGATGCAGGCACACAGGAAGGAGCTCCAAAATAAAACTTCACAGGCACCGTTTTTGCATTGTCAATCATATACCTGACACCTTCTACTCCCATGACATTTGCTATCTCATGAGGATCGGATAAAACTGCTACGGTCCCGTGAATTACAACTATTCTGGCAAGCTCTGACGGAACAAGCATTGAGCTCTCAACATGAAAATGTGCATCAATAAAGCCGGGTAAAATATATGTATCATATTTTCTGTCTTCCCGTATGACATCTGATATCTTTCGGTTGGAAATTTTTATTGTCCCTGGATATATCTCGGACTTCAATACGTCAACAATATTTCCCGAAAACGTTTTAATCTTCTTTTTCATACTTGCATCTGGTTCTTTAAATTAAATCTAACTATCCCTGAGCAGTCTTACTTATTTTACACCCTGTCAACCTATTTGCAACCATAAGAAAATGGTAATATACTTATCTAAGATTCCTATCATCTTTAAGAATGATTTAATAAAATGAAAATTGTACCGGCAATACTTGCTGAAACCTTTGATGAGTTTCTCTTAAGATTAAAACAGTCTGAATCCTTTACGGACTATGTCCAGATAGACATCATGGACGGTTATTTTGTGCCGACTACCAGTTTCCAGCTGGATAAAATAAACGGAGTAAAAACACCTCTTGCTTTTGAGTTACATTTAATGGTGAAACACCCTTCAGCCATAATGAGCAACATAAGTAATCCAGGACTTAAAAAAGTATTCTTCCATGTTGAGTCTGATGTAAAACACCCTGATTTCATCAAGCATATCAAGGGAAAAGGCATAAGCGCCGGTCTGGCAATTAACCCGGAAACAAAATTTCATGATTTCCGAAAAATAGCTGAACTGGTAGATTCAATACTGTTCCTTACTGTAGACCCCGGACAATACGGCAGTCCTTTCAGGCATGATGTCCTGTATAAAATTGCTGATGCAAGGCGCATTTTCCCTGATAAGATTATATCTGTAGATGGCGGTGTGTCACTTGACAACTTACATTTATTCATTGACATCGGGGTTGATTATGTTTGTGTCGGAAGCAGGATTTTTCTTGACGATAATCCGGGGAAACGCTACAGGCTTTTCAAAGATAAAATAGCTGAAATCGAAGCAGGAAGCTCTGGTAAAATTCCAAATACTCAGAAATAGGAAGGAAAGTAGATGATAATAGCAGTCGGAGCAGACCATGGAGGTTTTCTTCTGAAAACAAAAATCGTAGAGTTCCTGAAAGAACTGGGGCACGAAGCAAATGACCTCGGCACTCACAGTGAAGAACCGGCAGACTATCCTGATTATGCAAGGGTTGTATGTCGGCAGATACTGCAGAAAAAGGCTGACAAAGGAATATTAATCTGCGGGAGCGGTGTTGGAGCCTGTGTTGCAGCAAACAAGTTTCCCGGCATACGTGCTGCAATATGCCATGACACTTTCTCAGCCCATCAGGGGGTTGAAGACGATAACATCAATGTCCTCTGTCTCGGAGCAAGAGTCATAGGGGATGAACTTGCAAAGGATTTGGTTAAAGTCTGGCTTTCTGCTTCCTTCTCAGAAGCTGAAAGACACAGGCGCAGATTATCAAAGGTAGAAGAGATCGAGAGAGAGTTTCTGAAGGGGAATAGGAACAGCGACACTTTCAAAGATAGAGCATGAAGCCATAAAGAAATAAAACAGATACTGAAAGGAATGCGATGTCTGATAAAAAGAATTTTGAAAAGTTAGAAAAGATTGCCAGGTTAATACGTTACTTCATACTTACCTCAACTACCAATGCCGGCTCCGGTCATCCCACATCATCCCTTTCAGCAGCTGATCTCCTGACAGGTCTATTGTTCGGCGGAGTATTCAGGTTTGATATTAATCAACCCGGACACCCTAACAATGATCGTCTCATCTTTTCCAAAGGACATGCGTCACCTCTTTTTTATGCATTATGGGCTGCTGCCGGAAAATTGTCTGAAGAAGACCTTATGACTTACAGAAATTTCGGCAGTCCTCTTGAAGGACATCCGACCGTTGTTTTTCCTTATGTTGAAGCTGCTACGGGCTCGCTCGGCCAGGGACTATCCATCGGTCTTGGAATGGCGTTAAACGCCAAATATCTTGATAACCTTCCTTACAGGACTTATGTGCTTCTTGGCGACAGTGAAATGTCAGAGGGCTCGCAGTGGGAAGCCATACAGATTGCCGCACATTACAAATTAAACAATCTTATTGGTATCCTTGACGTAAACCGGCTTGGTCAGCGCGGAGAAACAATGTACGGACATGACCTTGTCGCCTATAAAAAAAGGTTTTCATCTTTCGGCTGGAAAACTATTTTAATTGACGGACACTCTTTTCCTGAAATTCTTGCTGCTTACAAAAAATCACTTCGTACTGCCGACAGACCTGTTATCATCATCGCCAAAACTCTAAAAGGCAAAGGAGTCTCTTTCCTCGAAGACAAGAACGGCTGGCACGGGAAAGCCCTGAAAAAAGAAGAATTATCAGTTGCATTAAAAGATTTAGGCGGTGTTGACACTTCAATTCATGGAAAAATTCGGAAACCAAAAAACCTGAGGACTGAAAAACCATCGTTCAAAAATGCAGGAGAAATAAATTACCCTTCTGATAAACCTGTTGCTACCCGCAAGGCATACGGTAATGCGCTTGTACGTATTTTCCCGCAATTTCCCAATATGGCAGTTCTGGATGCTGAGGTGAGCAATTCAACATTTGCCGAAATATTCCAGCAGACATACCCGGAAAGATTTTTTGAAATGTATATTGATGAACAGAATATGGTAGGAACTGCTTTGGGTTTATGCCGCAGAGGCAAAATTCCTTTTGTATCAACCTTTGCCGCATTCTTTACCAGAGCTTTTGACCAGATCAGGATGAGCCAGTATTCAGATGCAAATATTAAATTCGCAGGCTCACATGCCGGAGTATCAATCGGCGAGGACGGACCTTCTCAAATGGGACTTGAAGACATTGCAATGTTCAGGACAATCTTGAACAGTGTAGTGCTGTACCCATCAGACGCAATATCAACTGAAAAGCTGGTTGAGGAATCTGCAAAACACCATGGAATCTTCTATATCCGGACCACCAGAAAAGACACCCCTGTTATCTATGATAAAGATGAAGATTTTGCAATAGGAGGAAGCAAAGTATTAAGAAAAAGTAACAGTGACATCATAACAGTTATTGCTGCCGGCGTGACACTTCACGAAGCACTTGATGCATATGAAGAGTTGAAAAAAGAGGGCATCTTTATTCGCGTCATTGACCTTTACAGCATCAAGCCGATTGATAAGACGGCAATCCAGGAAGCTATGGGCATTTCCAGGGCAATTATTACTGTGGAAGACCATTTTGCAGAAGGCGGACTCGGTGAAGCAGTGAGGAGCGCCCTGGATAATATCTCTGTCCCTTTATATTCACTTGCAGTTCGAAAAATACCCGGTAGCGGAAAACCTGAAGAACTTCTCGACTATGAGGGAATATCCAAAAATGCCATTATCAAAAAAATAAAGGAGATTTTATGAGACCCCAAAATCTTAAGTCAAGAATATTTCTGGATGGCGGTGACCCCAATGAGACAAAAGAGATTATTAATCTTCTGGGATTTATAGACGGACAGACAACAAACCCTTCCCTTATATCAAAAAATCCGGTCGCCCGCAAGCGTATTGAACAAGGCGACAAATTCACCAGGGAAGAAATCCTCTACTTTTATCGAAGCGTGGTACAGGAAATTTCTTCTCTTATTCCTCAGGGATCAATCTCGGTTGAGGTATACGCAGATTCTTCTACACCTGCTGAAGAGATGCTGCGACAGGGAAAAGAGATGTTTTCCTGGATTCCCAATGCACATATTAAATTTCCTACAACACACGAAGGACTGAAAGCAGCAGAACAGGCAATAAAGAGCGGTGTGCGTGTTAATATGACACTCTGTTTCACACAGGAACAGGCTGCTGCAGTTTATTCAGCAACTAAAAGTGCGGGGAAAGGAGATGTCTTTGTTTCACCATTTGTCGGCCGGCTTGACGACAAAAAAGAAAATGGAATGGATTTAATATCTAATATTCTTAAAATGTATCAAAAAGGCGATGGCCATGTTGAATTACTAACTGCCAGTGTAAGAAATATTGATCATCATTTATATGCACTCAAACTCGGTTCAGATATCATCACTTCGCCATTAAAGATACTTAAAGAATGGGGTGAAAGAGGACTTCTTACACCGGGCAATGATTATTCCTATAATCCGAAAATCCTGAAAGCTATTGCTTATAAAAATATGGACATTACAAAAAGCTGGCAGGGTTTTGATATCCGTCATGAACTGACTGAAAAAGGACAGGAAAGGTTTGCAGCAGACTGGAATGCCTTAATTAAATAAGGAAACCGGTTTTAGAAGATTTCAGCCTGAGGCATCAATATCAACTAATCTGTCAAAAAAAGAAATGACAACATCGAATAAATATCTAATTGTACTCGCAGGAGACATTGGCGGAACAAAAACCCGTCTTGGCTTTTTTGCTGTAACTAAAAAGAGTTTTCGCTTGCTATCAGAAAAAACTTTCCTGAACAGAGATTATAGTCAACTTGAAAATATCCTTGAAGATTTCACCAGAGGACAAAATAATATTTCTTCAGCCTGCTTTGGCGTTGCAGGTCCGGTAACCGGTGAAATTATACAAACTAAAAACCTTCCCTGGGTAATCAAAACAAAATCCCTGCAAAATAAATTATGTGTCAAAAGTTTGGAGATAATAAATGATCTTGTAGCGAATGCCTATGGAATACCCGTCTTGAATAAGAAGGACTTTGTAAACTTAAACAGGGGTAAGACATTTAAAGGAAACAGGGCCTTGATATCAGCTGGAACAGGCCTCGGTGAGGCTGTTCTTTTCTGGAACGGAAAATGTCATATCCCCTCTCCTTCAGAGGGAGGACATGCAGAATTCGGCCCGAGAAATTCTCTGGAGATTGAACTGCTTAAATATCTTGATGATAAATTCAACCGTGTCAGCTATGAACGTTTGCTTTCAGGAGAAGGCATTATCCATATCTACAAGTTTTTAAGGGACTATAAGAGGTTAGCTATAGAGCCGGAATGGCTCTCAATAAATTTAAAAAGAGAAGACCCTGCAATGATAATTTCAGAAACTGCCCGTATGAAAAAGAACAGGCTTTGTATAACCGCAATGGATATGTTTGCCTCCATATATGGGGCTGCTGCCGGGAATCTTGCATTACAGGCAATGGCTTTAGGTGGAGTATACATCGGGGGCGGAATTGCTCCCAGGATAATCTGGAAACTGAAAGACGGAACTTTTATGAATGCTTTTAAAAAGAAAGGCCGCCTTTCAAATATCGTTGCCCGGATTCCTGTCAATGTTATCATGAACGACAGGGCAGCTCTTCTTGGTGCTGCATCTTATGCAGTGAGTCTTTTAAAAAATAAGCAACCTTTAAATGAATAACCATGTGGCAGAGACCGAAGGGAATTATAAATAAAATAGTCTAATCATTTTTGCAGAGGATAGTTAATATAGAAAAAACACATCTATAATAAGAGCATTCTTATACCGATATACGCCTGGATGAAGTAGAAACAGATAATTACTAAACCCGCATAAAAATGCAGCGTCCTCCAGAACAGATCACTTCTTCTGATTTTTTTTGATATTAAAAATGTCGCTATGATTAATAAAGATATTACTAATCCGGTATAAAAATGAAGATCATATACGATAAGACGTTTATAATTGATATAAACAATATTTACACCGGCAAAAAAACCTAAAATGCCCATTAAAGCCAGAACAGGTCCAAAATTCCTGTGCCTTTTAATGTTTTTTGCTACCTTAGGCCTGCCTGCCGGTCTTTCCTTCCTTATCATCATTCCGAGCCATCCCTGATAAAGAACCAGAAGGATTACAAGCATATTATATGAACCGTGCACATACAGCAGAACTTCATTCATATTACTCATCACAACATATTATCATATGGAAATTTAAAAGCAATAATAATTATTTTTCCAAAACAAGACGATGAACCAGAAAATTGCATTTCATCATCGTTATTCACAAATTGTAGTTCAATAGATGGAGGATATAGTGTTTGAGCGGATTTATTAAGATGTGCATAATAGTATTGACTTCAGTTAGTGTGTCATTCCCGCTTGTCGGGTCGCCTCAGCGACTCGCCGAGGAGAGAATCCTTCCGACTTGTTCGGAATCGTGCAAAGAAAGATGCTGGCGATCCCGTATAAGCCGGGACAGGCAAGCCAGCATGACAAAGTAAATGAACTCAATTTTATGTTCACGCTATTATGAGAACCTTACTATCCCTATGTATGAGCGAAAACGCTGTATCCTCCGGTTCTATATCCGCTTTTATGAATACTCTCTGGTAATTTGCTTACTAAGGAATCGTATCAACCGATGCAAATTTTGGTTCGTGAAGCGGCAGCAGGATATCTGCCATATCTCTGACTTTCAGAACAATATTATATGCCTCATAAGAATTGATAAGCGTCCCGGGCGGGATTACTTCCATCTCCATTGCTTTTATCTTTATTGGTGGATAGAAGTTTTCCATTATCACACAAAACCCGGGTATGGCAGCTTTCCCCTTTGAGGTATCCACAAGCACAGTTAACCCGCCCTCGGTATGGGCAGGTGTGTGGACAACATTTATTCCTGGAAGAATTTCTGTATCTCCGGTAACTTTTTTTATCTGACCGTTATTTTCAACATCCAGTATGCAATCTTCAAGATAACGGAAATCCAGAGGATGCGGGTTGTGTATCTGCTCCAGTTCTTTCTCGTGCACATAGAATGTTGCATTGACACATTTGTAATCGTTTTCGCAGTGGTCGTTGTGTAAATGTGTATGTATGACTATGTCGATATCCTTAGGCTTAAGACCCCATCTGGCAAGCCCTTCCTCGAACTTATAAATTTTTCCTCCGATCGAATTCTCTCTTTCTTTAGACAGCAACGGAGCCATTTCTCCTGTATCCACGAGTATCTTCTTGTCGCCGCCTTCAAGATACCAGCAGTAAATGGGAATGGTATAAGGCTCTCCGTAGTCATGCTGGTAAGTCATCATGCCTTTATTAAAAGCCTTTGTCCCCATAACGATGGGATGGATTTTGTACTGGTTTGACGCATTCATGTATCTGCCCTCTTTCTTATTATTTATACATTAATATTATATGTATTTTCAAACCTGTCCAAAATAAATATTAAACCTTTAAAAAGAGTCATAACGCACCCGATAAACGGGTGGCTTGACGGTTGTGAGCCGTCTCAAAGACGGCCAAT
>MHEF01000136.1:13692-17531 GCA_001805125.1 Nitrospirae bacterium RBG_13_39_12 | reverse complement strand
AAGGACTGTTGTCCTCGCTCCTCATCCTGACGATGAGACCCTCGGATGCGGGGGAACCATAAGGCTTCTTCTAAAATCAAAAAGAGCTGTCAAGGTCATATTCCTTACAAGCGGAGATAAGGCAGACCCTTCTAATAAATTGTCACAAATTGTACATGATGAAGCATACATGTCTCAAAGAAACACAAAGTTCAATGAAAATAATCTCCCCGAATTCTCTTTTAGTAATCCCCCCTCGCCCCCCTTTAGTAAAGGGGGGAAGGGGAGATTTTCAAGTGATTCTCATATTACAGAATATGCCCTGTTAAGAGAAAAAGAGGCTGTAAGGGCGCTTAAGGTATTAGGTGTATCTGATTATGAGTTTCTCAGATTCCCTGACAGGGAGCTTAATTTGTATTATAAAAGCGCTCTTGATAGGCTTTTGGAAATCATCGGAACATATATGCCTGATACAATCTACAGCCCCTCGATGATTGAGCTTAATCCTGACCACAGGACAACAGCAGCACTCTCGCTCGAGATACAGAGAAAAATGATGAAGCCTGATATAGATACTAAAGATTGTATTCCGATGAAGCTTGTATTCTATGAGGTAACAACACCTCTGAGGCCGAATATGCTTATTGATATTACATCTGCATATACGAGAAAAAAGCGGGCAATAAAGAAATACAAATCACAACTTAAAATCAGAGATTATCTCAAACACATTACAGCTTTGAATACATTCAGGTCTTTAACAGTGGACGGGCTGCGCCATATTGAGGCTTTCTGGTGTGTAGATAAGCCATTGAGCGGAGAAGATATTGCAAGGTGGCTGAGCTACTTTTAGAGTATGTGGGAAAAAATACACAAAGTGATTTATAAATTACACAAGCATAATGTAGCGCATTCATTAAATATCAAGCATTTCAGGAAAAAACTATCTGGTGCGCTTTTTGCATCATTCTTTAACAGGTGTCCAAACGTTGTTTTTTACGAAACCACTTGACAGTTAAAGGATTATGTGTTTATACTTGTTAACTACAGCGAAATATAATATGAAAAGTATCTTAAAAAAAAGCTTGACAAAGGTAACTCCTTTATTTACAATTTATGCGAAACAAAGATGTTCAGTGTGATGGGGAGTCAAATCATAGTTATAAGCTATCATTGATAGCACTCAAGGTTGCGGAGATACTGCAAAAGTGAAGGAGGTGATAGGTAAAACACAGACACAAAGCAAAGTAAATCTGTTGTTGGTTTCAGGCCTTGGCTAAATAAAGAACAAGGATACTTAAGAAAAAGGAGGTTTTAAAAGTGAAGAAAAGAAATTTATTTTTAGTTGTCGCAATGTTCAGCATTTTTCTCTTCGGCATCGGAGCAGCCTATGCTGTTACTGGTGTCGGTGACGATGTCCCCGGTCAGGATGTCGTAATCCCCATTATTTGCGAAGGCTCTCAGCCGAATGCCCCGGCACCACCGTTCGATCCAATTGGACTTCCGCATTTTGGGACTCTGACCACCATCTGGGCTATCGCTGAGACATCAGGGCCGTCTTGCGTCTCTGATGATAGCGTTTGTACGCCAAGATCTCCGAGCAACTCCGGAGTCGGCGTGATAAGGACCGGCGTTGTGGTACTTGATAAGAATTCCATTCTGAGGCTGGACACTACAGAGTGCTGGTCGAAATACGATGTAGTATCGGATAGCTGCCAGAACCTGGTCAATCAGATGGCAGGTGTCGACAGGGATGCAATGGAGGTTATGATAGGCGGAGTGAGCTATTTTGTGGGTTATGTCGTATATGGCCAGCAGGCTAATTGCATTCAGGGAACCAGTCCTGAAGAGGCCAATATGCTGGTCCCATGGGTCTACCTGATGGACACTGCATCAGGCTTTGCCTCCGGATTTAACGGTGTCTCTCTGGAAAACGGCGGCGGCCCGCAGCTTGAAGAGATGTGCGCAGACGGAAGCTGTGATGGCAGTTTTATCGGAGTCACCGCAGCAGAAATCTATCCAAGGTACTTCATCCTGAACAGCGATCCTGAAACCTTCAACTGGTGGATATTACTTCTCGGAAGGAATGCGTATTTCCCTTGCGACCCAATAACTGGCTACGGAAGGTACCTCAGCTGTTACGTTTGCAATGAGGCAGAGGTTTGTGCCTCCAGGAATATCTGCATTCCTGATGAGCTCAACATCATCAACGTTGGTGCGGGCGCTATACCGGGCGGTCTTTTCGGAATAACCGTAGCCGGCGTTCCCATACCTAATTTTCCGAAGGCCGGTTTCGCTCATTGTTTTATCGATGAAGCAGGTCTTATAGCCGGTCAGTTAACGCCGTCGGTTATACACGGAACATTGAGCTTTGACGGTACGGATTCCGACGCGTATGCCGAGACCTATTCTCTCTTCGGCTGGGCTTATCAGAGGGCAATTCCTGAATCGCTAGGCGACGCAAGGTTGTCCGCTGTGCACCCTATACATAGACTCTATTGTGATGGCGATGACGGTGACGCTGTTGAGCTTCCCAACAGGTTCGATGAGGGCACTGTCGCACCATGCACGCGTACAGGTCCGGAGATAGTAGTTTCGTTCCCCTAAATAAATAATTAGGTTTAGGAGGAAAACGGGACTCGATTTCCTTTTCACAAGAAGTATGAAGGAGGGATGGGGAAACTCATCCCTCCTTTTATTTGTAAATAATGCCGGCAAGGAGGTTTGCTTTGAAAAGAGCGCAGAAATATTTGATCATTATCATGACCCTTTCAGTTTTCATGGGTTGCACCCCTCAGGCAATAGTACAAACTCCCCCGGAAAAAGCGAGCACCCTCGCCCTTGCCGATATTTCGGAGGGTCTGCCCCGGGATGGCCAGTGGAGGGAGAATATGGCCCTTGCCGATATGGACGGCGACGGCTTCCTGGATATTGTTGCGCCTCCGCCGAGGGCAGCGGAAAATGGGAAGAATATGCCTCATATCTTTCTCCGGGACCGGAAGGAAGGAAGATGGAAAGAAGGCGCCTTTGCCTTTCCATCGCTCAAAGACTATGGTTATGGCGGGATAGCGGTCGGGGACATAAACAGGGATGGTTATTCCGACATTGCGCTTGCGGTCCATGAAGGAAGAGTAATTGTCTTAGAGAGCGATAAGAGCCATGGTTTTGTTGAAATGCCTTTTCATGTGAAAGATCTGTTTCATTCAAGGATGGTTTTGGTGTCCGACATAAACGGAGACGTCCGGCCTGATATCATAGCCCTCTCAGAGGCGCCTTTTTCTCCCCCGCGTAACAGGCCGAAAGGAATCCTTATAGGGCTGAATAGGGATGGGAGCGACTGGGATGTGAAGGCCCTTGAGGGAAGCGGATTGCTTTTTGGAGATTCCTTGGCTGGCGGAGATATAAACGGAGACGGAAATAAGGACATAATCATTGCTCCCCTGGTGGATAAGGTAAATGCGAAGTTCATCTGGTTCGGGGATGGGAAGGGCAATTTCAAGGCATATGACGGCAATTTGATGACCGGGGACGTCATGGCTTTTTCCGCCAGAGCGGGCGATCTGGACGGTGATGGAAAAGATGAAGCGGTCTTTAGGGTTTCGGGAATCGGGCATGACGCAAAGATCTTTCTCTCTGCCTATAAGTGGACAGGCGACGGGTTTGCGGATATATCCAGAGGGTTGGAGCTCATAGAGGATACAATCGTTTTCGACCTTGCAGACACGGATGGAGATGGGAAAAAGGAATTGATTGTCCTCACAACAGGGGGCATTTTCATATACAAGTACACCGACAGGGGATGGGAGGGAATCGGGTATTATCGGTTATCCCTGGCAGAAACAGCCGGAGCGTTCGACTTA
>MHEF01000136.1:12707-13595 GCA_001805125.1 Nitrospirae bacterium RBG_13_39_12 | reverse complement strand
GCATGACAGACAATAAGAATTGAATGAAAATAACTTTAGAGAAGGGGAAAATATGTTAGAACGGATATACAGATTATTTGCAGTCTTAGCGGCTTCGGCAGGATTAATCCTTTTTCTTTGCAACTGTGCTACCATTCCGGGGCAGGCAGAGACTGAAGAGTCATTGAGAAGCACCGCATCAAATTACTGGAAAATGAGACTGGAAGGTAAATTAGAAGATACGTTTAAGATGGAAGATAAGGAACGGCTGATAGAGAGGAACAGAGAAGGGTTCCCCTTGAATGAATATTACAAGGCAAAGGCAAGACTGGCAGCGCCGATAGTTTCGTTCAAGATAAATAGTGTGAGTATTGAGGATGGTAATAAGGGCAGGGTCGATGTGGAGTTCGGTCTCACAATGCCCCAGGTGCCTTATCCTGTCCCTCAGTTGTTGACGGATGAATGGATCTTTAAGAATGGAAGATGGCAGCACCTGCTTCATTAATGACATACTAAAGTAAGTTGTTTTGGTTTGTTGACAAGAATTGACAAAAACATTTCTGGGCCTATGGGCCGCAAGCCCTCCAAGTCTAAAGTTTTAAATTAAGTTTAATTTATAAATCTCAAAATTTAAACAAAAATCTCTTGACAAATGATTTATTTAGTGGTCTAATATTTAAAGTACTGATATGTTTTAAATGGCATGAAATATGCTAAAATGTTCAGTAAATAAAATATATTTAAAAGTGTGTCTTGAATCACAGAAATTTTCATATGCAAATGATAAATTATTAACAGATATTAAATAATGAAGGAGGTTGATTAAAATGAAAAAGCTATCTATCTTAGCGAGTGTCTTAATGGTAGCTATCTTTGGTTTAGCTTCCATGTCGTGGGCACAAGAAGCAA
>MHEF01000136.1:4262-12574 GCA_001805125.1 Nitrospirae bacterium RBG_13_39_12 | reverse complement strand
ATCTGTCCGGGATGTCACAGGGACTCCTTTTACCCCCACAGTTGATCCTGATCTACAGAATAACCGCTATATAATCCATGCTAATACTGTGTCAAGTCCCGATATAAGCATATCCTTAGACAGCGATTTAGGTACAGTGTATCTTTTTTGCACAAACGGGGAGTTGATGGTAATGAAATACAATATCAAGAATAACAACAGTGTGGACGGAGCCTGCGGCACGACCCTCAATGCCTGTGCATTCGGCGAGTGGAATGACATCCCTGACTCAGATACGGAATATCGTTGGAACTGCAACGGCGTAAACGGCAGCACAGTCAACGCATCGTGTTCACTTCCAATACCTGTGAATGGTGCCTGCGGCACGACCCTCAATACGTGTACATCCGGCGAGTGGGATGACATCCCTGACTCAGATACGGAATATCGTTGGAACTGCAACGGCGCAAACGAAGGAACAAACACATCGTGTTCACTTGCAATACCGACCGGTTCTCCCGACCTTATAGTAGCAAATGTTACGGGACTTGGGTCAATGTTCGAGGCGGGTACGACTTTGACTTTTACCGTTACGATCAGGAATCAGATCCCTACAGACAACGCCGGTGCGTCTACGGCATCTGCAAATGCCTGCACAAACAGACAGTTTACGGTGAAAGGATACCAGGGTTCGCTTAGCACACCCGTCTTCACATGGAACGTCAGCGACCTGGATGTGGGGCAAAGTGTGAGTAAGGCTAATAGTTTTGTCTCTACTTCATTCTGCGGCATACATACCTGGTGTACATTCAGTGTTAAGGTGGATGCCGATAGCTGTGTTGGAGAGAGCAACGAGACAAATAACTCACGTGTTGTTGCTTCTTACAGAACGCGTTAGTATCATTCTCGCCTAAAAGGGATGGGGCTTTTTGCCCCATCCCTTTTTGTTGTTAAGTAGTCCATAAATTCGTTTGTTGTGAACAAAAAAATGAATCTTTAGTATATAATTACTAATACGGTCATTGGTAAAACCGCGTTCAGCATTTAATTCTGTCATTCCGGCTGTCCGGAATCTTTCCACGGCTTTTCGGAAGGATTCCTGACTCCCGAAAGCATTCGGGATTGCGGGAATGACAACTATCGGTGGTTTATAAACAGACTCTAATTAAGTGGGAAAGAACATTAGAAGCCGTTATGTAAGTATCCTCACTTTGGCTCTCCTCGTTGTCATTTTCTTTTATGACATATGTTTCTTCGGAAAGACTCTCTCCACAACCGCCCTCCTCCCCGGCACAATGCCGAATGGTCCTTATGGATTTTCAGGGCATAGGCCCGAAATGCCTTTTTCCTTCGATACCGCCGGAAATGCATGGGTCAATGAGCCGAATCCCTATATAATAAAGAAGACGCTTGATAAGGGGGCCTTGCCTGCGTGGAACCCGTATGAAGGTCTGGGAATACCACTCATTGGCAATTTAAACACAGAGGTCTTCAACCCCCTGAAGGTCTTTCTGAATCTTTTCCCCAACGCTTTTACTCAGGACATGTTTTTTCTCTTGAGACTCCTTGTTATGGGTATATTTACCTATCTCTTTTTAACTGAAATGAAACTCTCTCATGCCTCATCCCTCCTCGGCTCCTCCTTCTTCATGCTCTCGGGGTACCCCGTCTGGTGGATCAATCTCCATCCATTGAGCACAGTAATGTATCTGCCTGGCGTTTTTTATTTTTATGAAAGGTGGAGCGAAAGAAAAGATTTGAAAAGTCCATTCTTTATGTCGCTTTTTCTCTGCTTTGCATTCGTTTCAGGGAAAATACCTGACGTAATCATGGGCCTCGCCCTTCTCTTTCTCTATGCAATATGGAAGGGCATGGTAACGCCCCCTCCGACTCCCCCTATTAAGCTAAGAGGGGGAGGGGGGAGTTATGAAGGGGAGGATAAGTCCATCGCCCCTGGCAAGAGAGGGTTAAGCAGAGAGGTTATTTTCGCAATGTTCAAGGAAGGGGGGAAGGTTATTCCCGTGGTGTTTTCAGCCATGCTAATGGCATTCGTCGCCCTTCTCCCTTTCATTGAACTTTACTCACACGCCTCTCCCCTGGCAAAGGCCATAAGGACGGGGGCAGCAAGTCATACCATTCCCCTGATTACCTCGGTCTCCCTCGTTCAGCCCCTGTTACTTGGATGGGGAAACTATTTCTACGGGTCATGGCTTCAATGGGAACCCCATATTATTTTGCCTCATGCATCAACTGTGATAATGTTATTATCCTTGTATGCTATGCTTAACCGCAACACGTTAAAGAAAACCTTTCCCTTTTTCATCTTCTCATTATTTGTGTTTTTTATGGTGTACGGCATCTTACCATCCCATGTTATTTCCAGAATACCTGTTCTCGGAAGTATAGAATTTTTAAAATACAATGCAATGTTATACTTCTCTCTATCAGTGATGTCTGCCTGTGCATTCGATGACCTTTTGTCTACGAGGGGAAACAAGAAGAAGTTTAATCTATCCATAGCCATTGTCTCCTCAATAATCCTTGCATATTTCTTTTTTCTGTATAGAGTAAGCCCTCTACAGGTGAAGGGTTACATGGTGGCCGTCCTTTTCCTTACCCTTTCGGGGTTGATTATCATAAGTCTGGCCTTTCATTTTTTAAAAAGGAGGCAGGCATTCGGGATATTGGTCTTCCCTTTTCTCATTCTCGAACTCTTTCTTTATATGCCAAAGGATCACCCTGATAGGATCGAGCCCTATAAAGCGCCGCCTTATCTCCATGTCATCAAGGACGAATATCCCTATAGGTTTACTGGTAGCGGAAGTTCCATGCCTCCCCTGGTGAGTAATGCCATGGGTTTATATGATATAAGGGCCATCAGCGTCTTACTTCCCGGGGATTACTATATCTTTTTTGAGAACCTTCTGAGTTTTAGCGTGCCGCAAACCAATAACCCGAATTCGCTCTTCTCTGCAACATCTCCTTTTATTGATTTGGTGGGTGTGAAGTACATTTTAAGTCGTGGCCCCCTTAATCCTGAAAACCTTGCGGAAGAGATAAGAACTCATCTGAAGTCTCTTAGGTGGATACGATTTTTTGATGCTATGATCAAGCATACCATTAAGGGAGGGGCAACCTACGGTTTTTTCAATGCCGGAGGCGAGGAAAGATTTTCCTTCTTCTTCCCTATGAAGTTTGCATTTGAAACAAAACTTAAGGTATCAGAGCCTTTTATATTCACAGGTTTTGCGCTGAAAGATGTTCCAAAGGGCACAACCATTAAAGTAAAAATAATTGTGGAAAACAGAGTTGCGGAATTGATCATAAAAGACGGCGATTGGAAAGACCAATGGCTGGACCTCTCTGATTATATGGGGAAGGTTGTTACTATTACCATAGAAGGAGATGGTAGTAGTAATGGAAGCATAGTTCTTGGAAATTTTGGCCTTTCACCTGGATACAAAAAAGAGAATACCCTCTATGAAAAACTCTTGGTACTTCACAAAAGAGAGCTTGATTTTCTAAAGTATAAGGGAGATTATGAAGGTATTTATATATATGAAAACAGTAATGTTATGGACAGGGCTTTTATGGTGCATCGGATAGAGGTGCTTGGCGGTCTCGATGATATAATAGAGAAGCTGCAGGGGGGTTTTAACTTCAGGAGGATCGGACTCGTGACGGAAAATATCACCCTCCCCTTAATCCCCTCCCCTCAAGGGAGGGGACCTCAAAAAATTCCCTCTCCACCGGAGGGCAAGGGTGAAAAGGATACTGTGGTGATCAAGAAATATCTCTCTGACGAAGTAGCATTGGAAGTAGAATCGAAGGGCGGGCTCCTTGTCCTAAGCGACCTCTATTATCCGGGCTGGAAGGTAAAGGTAAATGGAAGGGAGGCGAAAGTTATAAAGACATTCGGCCTTTTGAAGGGCGTCATCGTCAGCGGTGGAAGAAGTGATGTCCTGTTTTATTATAGACCCATGAGTCTTTATGCAGGTTTTATTATTTCAGTGGTAGTCTTTGTGGCGTGGGCTGTATTTTTGATAATTTCAAGTAGAAAGGCTAAGCCCCGATAATGTCAAAACCGGGCGATCTTCTTTGTACGAAAATTAGACAGTGTCAAATAAAGAGAAAG
The DNA here is from genome assembly GCA_001805125.1 of Nitrospirae bacterium RBG_13_39_12. Taxonomy (GTDB): domain Bacteria; phylum Nitrospirota; class Thermodesulfovibrionia; order Thermodesulfovibrionales; family SM23-35; genus RBG-13-39-12. Next base: position 8,460 of record MHEF01000136.1, on the reverse strand, counting down.
AAGAAAGAGAGACAGAACGATGTCGGATGATTCGGGAAGATTTTTAAACGTCTATATGGACCAGAACAACAAGTGCAATTTGAGATGCATAATGTGCGGTTTCAGCGATCCACGCGTAAGATCAATCCCTAAATATGATATGCCTTTTTGGCTTTTCGAGAAGATTGCAAAAGAGGTTTTCCCCAATGCAAAATATCTCGCACTTTCATGTCTTACTGAACCCCTTATGACTAAAGATTTTCCTCAACGGCTCGATCTGCTAAAGAGATACCCCGTTCCATTTGCTGAAATCATAACCAATGGCACCTTACTCAATGAAGCTGTTATAACCAAAATGATTGACGCACGCATTTCGAGATTGGCGGTATCGATAGACGGCGCTAAGCCCGCAACATATGAGTCTATCCGGGTGGGTGCCCGATTCGATAAGGTGATAAATAATATCAGGATGTTCAATAAACTGAGAAGAGAGAAGAAATCAGAATTACCCAGACTTCGCATTAATCATGTGATATCGGGCGCGAACGTCGACGAGTTCCGGTCATTTCTCGATTTGGCTGAGTCCTTAGAAGCCCAGGCAATAGATGTTCGTACAGTAATACCGTTTCAAAATGCTCAATATAAGGGAGACCATAGTAATTTATTCTATGAGAGTATCGGGGTGATAAGGGAGAGCTTGCACCGGTGGATACAAAAGACGGGAGTGGAAGATGCGGGATATTTAAGGTATCAGGCGGAAGAAATCCGTTTGAAAAACGAAGGCGGCGGTGAGATGACCTGTCGTCGTCCATGGGATACTATGGCTATTCACGCCAATGGAGACGTGCTTCCGTGCATCACATGGTCTCGATCTCCCTTAGGCAATATAGCGGAACAAAACTTTGTTGAATTATGGAATGGCCCGGCATATAAGTCAATACGCAAGGAATTTGAAGAGCGGAAACCCGGCATAGACTGTTTCCATTGTGTAATAAGGAAAAAAGACGGGATGGACGAAGACGATTGTTTCTTTTCCATGTTGAGCAAGCGCCCCCTGGAAAGGGTGCACCATAATTTCCGTTCACTACTGAAGAAATTGTTTCGTACATCATAATGCAAGTGCGACAGTGAAAGTCTCGCTGGAGAAAGAGGATAAAGGAGGTCTAATTTCGGTGGCAACTAAGGCCACAGTAGTGAGCATAAAGGGGGAAAGCCCGAAAGACCTGGAGGGCCAGGCAGCCAGGAGGGTAATGAGACGCCTGTTCTTTCACGGAGAAGGAGAGCGGAGAGACATAATTGAGGTGGATGGAGACAAACCTCTCACGGTAAAGGATCTCCGTTCACGCAGGAAATATGATGTGTACATCCTGATCAATGGGATAGTATATATAACGCTTGAAGGTGTCAATAACCTTATAGAAATTATTTCCCGCAAGAAAGCGTTTCCCATGGTTGGGCCCGTGAGCAACGAAAGCACGGTAGCGCACCAGAGGTATTCCCCGCCTTTCTTTTATCAAACCATATCTGTATTCAGGTGGGCGGAGGCAGAAATCCGAAGGGAATTTAGGGATAAGGTTGCGGAGGTCGATGAAATCGACGACTTCTGTTTCGCTTTTAGAAGAGAGTTACTTGATGGCTTACCGGATGACTACAAAGTAATTGATCTGCCAAAGATTCTGAAAAAAAGAGGACTAAGATACGGCATTGCAAAAGGAGTCTATGTCCACCGTTACGGGAATTGTTATGAGAGTGGCCGGGAGGACCTTATGGCATATGTCCCACTGGGTGCCCGGGAAATTCTTGATATCGGTTCCGCCAGGGGGCTCTTTGGCGAGATGCTCAAGAAAAGGCAGAGATGTGTTGTTACCGGTGTCGATATCGATACTCAACTGATAACTGTTGCGAGGAAGAGGGTAGACAATGTCATACATGGTGACATCGAAGAGATATCCGGCAAAGCGATTCTGGGAAAATATGATTGCATCGTGTGTGGAGATGTTTTGGAACATCTGAACAATCCATGGGAAGTGGTAAGAAGGCTGAAAAATCATCTGAGAAAGGGAGGGCTCTTTATAGCAAGCACACCCAATATCGCCAATTGGGCAATTATATATGAAATGCTGCAAGAGAGATGGGATTATGTCCCCTTCAGCATTCTTTCAGGGACACACGTGAGGTTCTTCACGAAAAAGACTCTTGAAGAGCTTTTTGAAGATACGGGATACAAGATAAAGGAAGTGAAACTTCAAAGCTTTGGGATCCCTCCAAGGGGTGCTGAATTTGTTGCGGGGCTGAAGCACTCCCTTCCCGGAATAAGCGAGGAAGATTTAAAGGCATCAGAGATTGTGATAGTTGCCGAAGCCTGACAAGAGGCGATAAATCTTGAATTCAAATCATACTTTGACTTCCTTTGTTCCTTGTTGCTTACGGGAGATTATATCCCCAAAGGCATTGACAAGTCTTGTCAAAAGAGTCTCGGGGGTAAATTTTTCAGCGACTGAGAGCCCCCTGTTTGATAACCTGAGCCTCAAGCCCGCATCCTCATACATCTTCTGTATAGCTTCAGAAAGTGCAGGTGGTTCTGAATCCACAAAAAGGGCATAATCAAGGGGTTCATCAAAGCCGAGGTGCGACGGTATCCTGCTGAGTATCGTAGGTACCCCGCAGGCCATTGCCTCTAATACGGGCAACCCGAAACCTTCTGCTTCGGTCGAAAGAGATATAAGCATATCCGATGACCTGTATATGTCTCCCATGCGATTGTAGGGGACGCGGCACTGGTATTCAGCCGGTTTCATGATCTGCTCCTCTTTGGGCGAAAGCGGGAACTGAGAAACTCTTATGACATTCAATGGTTTCTTAAAACTCTTGTTTGCAAGGCTGATTCCTCTCAGTATGGTCGGTATATTCTTGTAACTGCCCTCGAAGGGTCCTACAACAAGTAATCTTGAGGGCCTGCCGGAATGCGTGAAGAATCTCTTTAACGGATTCCTCCTCGGGTAGAATATCTTTCTGTTTACCATCTGTCCGACATAATATGTCTCTGCATTGAATCTTTCTCTGATGAGATCGCTGAGATGTCGTGAGATGGTTAATATAGGCAGACCCAGAGAGTAAACTTCATCTATCTCGGATTTGAAAGCGTCTAATTCTTTCAGCGAGGCTTCATAACCCTGACAGAGGTAAACGGGAAGTCCCTTTTTAGATGCTACAATTGCCTTGGCGATTCTCCATGAAGCAATGACAATGATATCTGCATCCGGGAGAAGTGAAGGTTCTATACTTTTTATCGTGTATATGGGGACTTTAAGGGGATACCAATCCGGCCCGGATGTTGGAGTTGTGAGAAAGACATCATGTCCGGCCGCGGCAAGCATCTCCAGATGTTGGAATATAACACCTATCCCGCCCCAGAGCTCTGTATCCTCAGTAACATACGTTATTCGCATTTAAAGCCAGTTCTGGCACCGAGAACAGATCGGTATCTTGTCGTATTGAGATGTCAGGTGCAGGTTCCTCAGGTTTCTTAGCACAGGACTATTCCATATTTCCCTGGGACTTTGATTCAGAATGTCGCCGACAATTAATTCACCCTCTGCATCATAGCAACATGGCGAAACCTGCCCATCATGATAGACTGTCAGGTTTTTCCATAGCATTCTGCACGGTTGACGTTTTGTCAACCTCTGGTTCTTTGTTACTCCCCGATATTCGACACTCCCGGCCCAGTCTATACATTCAGAAACCTGGATCAGATCTCCTTTGCCGATTACTTTTTCCCAGGATGCACGAAAAGACTCTATCCCGCTTTCCGTATCTTGCATACGGATGATGCGTATCACGCAATGCGGACTCTCAGAATTCCCTCGGGACCGTAAGAAGTTATTTATATTCTCCGTTACCCTTTCGAAACTGCTGTTGACTCTGACGGACTCATATGTTTTTGCATCACTGCCGTCAAGTGTTATGACTACAATATCAACATTTTCAATTACAGCAGCCGTCTTTTCCCCGCTGAGAAGCATGCCGTTTGTTAAGACTGTAATAGGTTGTATGCCCAGGCTGCGGGCAAGATTTATGAATTGAGACCATCTGGGATGGAGCAGAGATTCACCAAATCCCTGAGGAAGAAATATAAATCCTGATTCTGTCAGGAGATTTTCAACTATTTTGTTAAAAACGGATTCGTCCATAAAACCGCGTTTTCGCTTCAGGTTTG
>MHEF01000136.1:3665-3948 GCA_001805125.1 Nitrospirae bacterium RBG_13_39_12 | reverse complement strand
GATAAGGCGAAACAGAGGACACTCCTGCTTAGCGTCCTCCTTATTCCGTATTCCGTATGCTTTTTACTTCAGAAGTTTAGGGCTTGGATTGTCCTTCTGAAGAGGATGCTGCAGGGGGCATTACAGTAATACTTTTTACGACATTCTTGCCGTTCATTTCCTCATATACGGCGACAGCTATATTGCCGGTTCTGATATCAGCAAAAGACTTTTTCTCGTTGTTCATTCTTATAACAGCCTTATCATTAACAGTGCATGTGAATTCGGGTGTTGTATCGTTTTG
>MHEF01000136.1:2340-2961 GCA_001805125.1 Nitrospirae bacterium RBG_13_39_12 | reverse complement strand
TAGCAGGGCTTTCTTTTGGTTTGGGAAGCATCGCGGTATTTTTCAGGGATACCACGCAGGCAATCGTCATGATTTTAAACCTGGTATTTTTTCTCACGCCTATTGTTTATCCCGCGAGCGCCATTCCGGAAAAGCTGCGCTGGCTGTTCAACGTCAATCCTTTTTATTTTATCGTCGAGATATCCCGAAACGTGCTCGTGCGGGGTAAGATACCTGATTCCGTCTCGATTATTTACCCGTCCGTATGCGCACTGATGATATTCATTGCGGGGTATTACATTTTTAATCGTACAAAAGAGGCATTCAAGGATATTCTGTGAAGAGAAATCTTGCAGTTAAGACCCAGGGACTTCTGAAGGAATACCATATCTACGACCGCCCTTCGCAGAGGCTGAAGGAACTCCTTTTTAAGACCCGAGAACATAGAGTTTTCAGGGCCCTCGGGCCTTTGGACATCGAGGTGCCCGTGGGTGAGACGGTAGGTATCGTAGGCGAGAACGGAGCAGGCAAGAGTACATTCCTCAAGCTTGCTGCAGGCGTTATTGAGCCGTCAGCAGGGGAAATTACGGTGAACGGAAAGGTCTCATCTATTCTTGAACTCGGGACCGGATTTAACTCTGA
>MHEF01000136.1:2027-2249 GCA_001805125.1 Nitrospirae bacterium RBG_13_39_12 | reverse complement strand
TTCGCAGACATTGGTGAGTTCTTCGATATGCCGGTAAAGACATACTCTTCAGGAATGTACATGAGACTGGCCTTTTCCCTCGCAGTTCACGTTGATGCGGACATCATTGTGATTGATGAGGCCCTTGCCGTGGGCGACGGCGCTTACGAAAAAAAGTGCATCGACAGGATATGGGAGATGAGGCGGAATGGAATTACGATTCTCTTCTGCTCCCACTCCCTT
>MHEF01000136.1:0-2010 GCA_001805125.1 Nitrospirae bacterium RBG_13_39_12 | reverse complement strand
CTGTGACCGGGCGATCTGGCTCAGGGAAGGGAGAGCGCAGGCCATTGGTAACACAAAGGAGGTTGTCTCGAGATATGAAGACTATTTGAGGGAAAAGGAGAGTATAGAAAAAATAGAAATGCCTTTTTCAAGCAATACCGTAGAAAGAAAAGTGGCAGAGGTGAACGATATTAAGCTTATGACTGATGGAAATCCTGTAGGGACTTCATTACAGCATTTATCCAATCTTGAGGTCATTCTGGATTTTGAAATCTTTGAAGATACCGATGTTAAGGTTGGTTTTACAATAGACAGGAATGATGGTCTCTGTTGTTATGCAGATACCATGCATAACCAAGAAATCAAACCTTTTCACGGGCCTGGTCGGATGAGCACGTCCATCTCTTTTAAGAATCTTCCACTATTAGGTGGCGCATACAAAGTTGTTATTTTTCTGCTGGATGATACCGGGATATGTGTCTTTGATAGAGAAGAATCACCCATATTTAAAGTAGATACAAAGGAAAAGGAATGGGGTGTGTGCTATCTACATCATGAATGGAAGAAGTGATGCAGTAATTGCAATAAAACTAAGCTTACAAAATTGTTGACATCTCAAACCTTATGATCTCAGTAATTATCGTGAACTACAACTCTGCTCACTTAATAAAAAGGGCAGTCGAATCTGTTTTTCAGGAGACTGAAAATATAGAAGTATTTATCGTGGATAATACCGCCACCTCTGAAGAGCAGGAATATTTACGTAATATATTCAATGCACCGGAGGTTAACTTAATTTTTAATGAAAGTAACGTTGGGTTCGCTGTGGCCTGTAATCAGGCATTCTCCTCGTCTCGAGGCGAATTTATTTTTTTGCTCAATCCCGATGCATACGTCATCCCTCCCTGCCTTAGCATATTGAGGGAATTCATGGAGAACAAGCCTCGGGTGAGTTGCGCGTCCCCGCTCATTTACTGGGATAATGCTATGACATATCTCTTCCCGAATTCCTTCCCTCCCTCGCCTGTCCAAGATTTCTATATGAAATTATCCCAGATATCGCCTTCCTTTGGATACCTCTATTCTCACTGGGGAAGAAGAAAAAATCTTAAACTCTGGAGGTCATCTTTACCTGTGAAAGTGAAGAATCTTTCCGGCGGTACGGTTATGTTAAGGAGAAGTGCAATTGAAGATGTAGGCGGTCTTTTTGATGAGCAATTCTTCCTATTCTATGAGGATAACGACCTGTTTCTCAGGCTAAGAAGAGCAGGATACAGTATCTATTTTGTCCCATACGCAAAGGCTGTTCATAGGTATAAGCATTCGGCTTTAAAACTTGATATCATGGCTCAAAGCAGGGAGTTTTATTACAAGAAGCATTTCAGTAATCATCTTTTACGACGTATATCTGCTCACCTCCCTGACTATTCCCGAAAAACCGAATACACCGATTCTGGAACCTGGAACACTCCACCGTTATTTTCCGTACCGGTGGAGTTAAGAAAGGGGTATCTCTTTGAATGGAGCCCCAGTCGTCTCTTTATTCCCTCGGTTGGCTATTTCGGGAAGGGTAAAACCTTTATTTTTTCTGAAGAGATATGGCATTCTTTAGACAAGGGCGATTATTACAGCAGATTCTCTGATGATCGAAAATTCTTTTGCAACGAGAGGATCCTTATCTGGAGAAAAGGCTAAATCATGTAGAGCGACTGAGAATCTGACATTATTCCACATGAAAACTCTCTTAAAAGGCGAAGTTTATTATGCATAATGCAATGTATACTCATCTTCCTGAACCATTCTGCTATTACAAAGGAATCCTTAAGAGTGACCATCTTCATTTTGGGTTATGGCGGGAGGACAATTCTCAATTATCCATAGAAGAGGCACAACAAGCTATGTTTGAATATCTCCTCTCCTTTTTCCCGCCACCGCCTGCAAAGGTTCTTGATGTTGGTTGCGGTCTTGGACTGTCCGCATATTTATTAGCACAGAAAGGGTATAAGGTAACCGCCGTAGCCCCGTCTCAAG
>MHEF01000135.1 GCA_001805125.1 Nitrospirae bacterium RBG_13_39_12 | reverse complement strand
GAAAGTATATAAAAAGAGATGATTAACTGTCAAAAGAGACTAAAAGATATAAACTCAAGGTTGACAGGAGTAATGGGTAAAATGTTATTTTATAAAGTCTTACAGGCGCGTAGCTCAGTGGTAGAGCGCTTCCTTGACACGGAAGAGGTCAGGGGTTCGATACCCCTCGTGCCTACCATATTTTTCAAGCACTTAGGAGATTTCATCTTACCTTGCCTCTGCCGATTGTATAGTTTTTGTATAGTTTGCATCATGCAAACGTTCACCTACTGAGCTAAACTTACCATTTAAGGTATTGTCCAAGATATCCATAGCTTTAACCATGTGAGCAGGTGCAAGATGAGCATACCTCAAGGTCATAGTTAAAGTTTTATGCCCTAACAGCCTTGACACTGTGGTTAAATCTACCCCTGCCATAACAAGATGAGATGCAAAGGTATGTCTCAGGTCATGGAAATGAAAATCTCTTATCCCTGTTCTTCTCAATGCTGTTTTAAAGCTTCTCTTAACATCCTGATAGGCTTTCCCTATATTTTGGTCATAGAATACATAAGGAATATCTAACCGCCTTGTAATACCCTGTAAGGTTATCCTGAGAGTATCGTTAATAGGTATTTCCCTTCTCTCTCCATTCTTTGTTACATCTAACAGAATGAAGCCATGTCTAAGGTCTACATTATCCCATTTAAGAGAGAGTATTTCACCTTTTCTCATGCCTGTATTCACTGCTGTTACTACAATAGGCTTCAGGTGATTATCACAGGCATTGATTAAGGCTTGACACTCCTCTGTAGAGAGATACCTTAACCTTTTCCCATCGTCTCTTAATAGCTTTACTTTTCTGGTACGCTTTAATGTTTCAGACTCTACCATCTCCCATTCCACAGCTTTTGTAAACATATGTTTGAGAACATTCAAGACCTTATTACAGCTACTATTCTTTAATCCTCTATTCATAAGGTCTGTCTGTAATTGTTCCACAATCACCGTATTGAATCTCCTAATCGGAAAGTTACCGAACCTTTCAACCAACTGTTTGATGAGATAGCCTTTTGTTCTGGCTGATTTCTGTCTGCCGTTAATCCATGATTGGTATTTCTCAGAAAGTTCTTTGAATGTGTAATTGGAGATTTTCCTAATCTCAGGTTGCTTGCCTTCTTTGATAGATTGCTTCTGCTGGATAAGCAGGGCTTCAGCATCTTTAAACTTTTCGTTGCCTGAGGATTCATAAACCATCTTACCATCAAGCCCTGCATATCTAATCCAGTAAATGCGGTTTCTCAGGAATATCCCCCGATGCTTACTTTTTGCCATGCTTCTTTTCACCTACCTTTCCTTTTTGTTTTTTCTTTCCTTTTAGTTCTTGCTCAATCCTTGATAAAAGTATTTTTGTTGTTTTACTCGGCTCTCTCAACCCCCTTTCCCATTGATATATGCAATTGCCTGTAACACCTAAAAGCTCACCTAAAGCCCTTCTGCTTAGCTTGTTGTCTTTTCTGAATTGCTCTATTTCTTCAGGTGTCCAGGTTTGCATATCTAAATCATATACTAACATTGTTAGAAAGTCAAGAATTATTTTTAGTGCACAATTTAAAGCACAGTGGTTTGTAGATTGTTTATTATTAAGGGTTTCTTATATAGGTTATCGGACATACAATCTTATGGCCTCCTCTTACTTTATAGCCTTTAAAATCCTTCAAGGTGTGTTTATAGCGGGGATATTATAAGAGCTAAGCCATTTATCAATATCCTTTTTCCTAAATCTCAATTGCCCATCTATTTTTAAGTGTGCTATCTTTTTCAGGTGTGTTCTTTCGTAAATCCATTGCTTAGATACCTTCAAATATTGAGTTAACCCCTCTACATCAAAGATAACATCATCCTCTGACTTACCATTACCAGCAAGCAACGGTTTCATTTTCTCGATAACCTTATCGGCTATCGCCTCAATCTCCTGTGTTTCAAGCTCAGTCTTCACAGCCCTTTATCTCCACGACCTTTGATGACTCAAAGACCTCTTTAACTCTGTGGATTACCTTGAGAGAGTCTTTATCAATATCTTTTAGTTTCTCTATTTCCTGTCTTGTGTAGATAGCTTCTTTTATGCCTTGTTCTCTGAGACGGTCAATATCCTTATCATCTTCTACAACCCAAAGGTAAGCATGTAGATTCTCCGAGTAGACCCTATAAGCTGTATCATCAAAGGGAGTAATCTTACCTTCACTGATTAGAATGATAGCCTTGTCATGAGGAAGAGTGACAACCTGCCCTGCTTGCAGTTCCATTTCCTTTTTTAACGTTTTAATCTTGAAACTTTCTAAGACTTTGTATCTCATTTGACTATTTCAAACTCCTCATGTTCAAGGTCTATAACTTCTTCATCAGAATTAACGGTAACATCCGTAACTTCAGTAACTTTGTTGTTTTCTGAATTTGATTTATCAGTTACAGTAGTTACAGTAGTTACAGTAGTTACGGTTGTTTTAGAAAAAAGTTTTTGTATCTTCTCAGATTCCCATAAAAGATATGAATAATTGCCCGTGCTTTTTTCAGTAGTTAACCCCAAATCAGCCAACATATTGCTAATTCCTTCTGGAGTATGACTCACACCTTCAGGTACGCCATGATTGAATAGCTCAACAATTCTTGATAACTGTAATTTCCCGTTTTTAACCTCTCCCTTCAAGCTACGTAGTGTTTCAATGAGTCTCTTCTGAAATTCATTTAGAGTGTCTTCTGGTTTCTCATACAGTTTCAATGCCTTAATAGTCTGTCCAGCATAGAATTTTATTAATTCAATAGCGTGATGTATTGTCTCATCCTCGATTAAGTTGTTTATGGATGTTATACCTTTGCTGAATGCCTCTATGACATGTAAAACTCCAGCAAACTTAAGACTGTGATAGGCTATAAGTTTCGGGATAAAGACCCTTGCCCTTTCTGAAAGGAAAGGCATCTTATCGCCGTAATCGTTATAGAATTGTTCCCATATGTCTAAGGCTTTGCTACTCAGGGTTAAAACTTTTGGTTTTATGAATCCATCATCATCATGTTCTAATGGAATGGCATAGCACCAATTTAATAGGTCTCTCCAGTAAGATATAATCTCTTCAATAATTGCTTGTCTGCTAAACTTCATGGGTCTGTTTTCAGCATTGAGCAATAAGAAACGGGGTAGAAACCCATCATCAAAAGAATTTACTTTGAAGACGTCAGGCATAACTTTAGGCTGTATCCCACCAATAATAGAAGTACCTGTGTTGTGGATAAACTTGACACCTGATTTTCTGTCTATCTTCCAGCTATCACAGTTAAATAGTTCCAAATAATGCTGTCTATCGTTCCCTTTGACTTTGTACTGGTCAAGACCTAAAATTAAACTTGCTATTTCATCCTGATAGCTAATAACCCCTCTGCTATCATTCTCAAACACATTAGCCAATGCCTCCACCGTACAATCTGATACAACATGATGTTTTAATTTTGGCTTCTCTGGTATATCTATGCTTTCATCTTGTTTAGCCTTTCTAAGTCTTCTTTCATATTCTTGAAACTGCTTTTGGTATTCGTTATAAGCCTTTGCCTGCAATTCATTGATGTGCTTTAGAAGGGTTTGAATCACAGGGGATTTACCATAACCACTTAAGGCAATGATAATCAGCCATATAAAGGGTGCCACTTCAAAACCATGTTTAGGGGATATTCTTACAGTGTTGCCTATTGTCCCACTTATTATGGTAAGCATTGCACTTGCTACAATTTCAGGCTCCACATGTAAGGCTTCACTTAGTACATTAATGACATTCAATAGCTTTGATGGAAATATATCAAAAGGGAATGAATATACAGTGATTAAATTCTGATCAAGTATAGATTTCATCTTTCACCCCCTGCTTTGAGTGCAAAGATACTTGAGCGTAAGGCTTTTAAAGTCTTAATAAAATCCAAAACACCTACTTGAGAATTGCCATAAAGCTCCTGCAATGCCCTGTTAATATCCTTGCCTTCTACAATAAAGACAACTTTTCCGTCATAGGTTCTCTGTGGTGTTACCTTGTAATTTTTGAGAGATAAGAATGCTACTATTGAAGTATCTTCAAAGGTGTGTTTTCCCATTATTCTTTTACCTCCTTTTTTCGGATTCGGGAACAAAATTGGAACAAAAATCTTTTTTTTACATATATTGGTATTATGTCGGATTTCTGATTGATCTGAAAGGAACGGAATTGAATCTATTTCGTGCTATTAGGAAGAATGGCTATTTATGAGGCTTTATGTCGGGTAAGCCTTTTGATGTGGGTTTGCTTTCTATAAATTGGAAGTCAGATAATTTAGAGAGTTTTATATCATATTTTTTTGCAAAATTTCTAAACTCTGATATTGCTTCTCTTTTCAATTTGTCGCCTAAAAAGGGAATTTCAAACAAGAGGTGATAAACAACACGAGCCATTACGCATAGAAATACTCTAAAGTCTCTACTGTAGTAAGTCCCTGAATTAACCTTTTCAATTTTCCCACTGTAAATAACTTCTCTTATCCTTTTATGCCTCTCCTTTATAGTCTCCTTAGAGACTTTACGGCCTCGTTCCCCTTCATAAGTACAATTCTCTAAGACCAATGCTGCCTTTTTACCCCATACTCCTTTGATCGTGTTTAAGAAAGTCCTGTCATCAGGTTTTTGCTTTGCTAATGCTGTTTTAATCTTTTTATTAAAGATATCCAACACATCCTTTAATACACACTGTTCATCTATCATTTTATGGATCGCCTTTGTACTGTATCCCGTGTAAGCTTCTAAGTCGTGAAGTTCAATTCCTTTAGCAATTCCTCTTGAGAGTTTTGAAAAAAGCTTGAACCATTCGAGTTCACCTATTCCGATGCGCTCCCACTCACTTATCTTCTTACCAGTCAGTATATCTTCTGCCTTTTTAATAACATTCCAAATATCGCCTCTTTTTTTGCCCTTGTATTTATCACTCTTTCTTTCATATCCTCCGTAGGCATCTTCCCTTGTCATCCTTTGCTTTTTTGTCTCTTGAATAAAATCAGCAGGTTTCTCCTTAGATATTGGTTTTAATAAAGTTAAAAAAGAATCTGAGGCTTCTTTGAAGGTTTTAGCATTTTCAATGTCAGTTCTGAATCTTAACAAATGCACAAGGAAATCTTTTTTGCTGAAGATATATATGTCGTTCGACAAACTGGTAATGGCTAAACACAATTTTTTAGGGTCATTAAAACAATAACCACCTTCAATGAGAAAAGAGTTTAAATAATCCCTAACGTCTTCCCTTATTTTTTCTTCTTTCACTTTATCTCAACAGACTATTTCAAAGGTAAAGGGAAGGGGATTTTTTGAAAAGTATGTCTCCACAATTGTTTTAAGTTATTCCCTTTTCACTTCTCAGCCGTCATCAATGGGTATCTGTAAAAAACCCAGAACCAATGCCCTCTTTGCGAAGTCCTTGAAACAAGTCCCTGAGTGTATCATAGAGAGATAGTCCATTCATGCCGGATTCATCTATCACGCTTACTATGATATCGTGAAATTGCAAACGTTGTTCTTTAGTGAGTATGTCATTGTAATGCAGCTTAGCGACAGGTCGGCGATTAGCCATGCCCATATTAATATCAAGAAAAACTACGGACTGTTTCTTGAAAACGCCTTCTTTGGCTGTACTAATCATGCATTTAAATGATGGTGTTTCGACTGTTGCGACTTTCCCACCAAATGGATAGCATGTATTAGAAGTTATCATTTAACTATCTGCAATCAGATGGAGCAACATGTATCATAGTTATGAATCCCCCACTTTTGCCATTATATGCACAAATCCAAAAGTATATCAATCTCTCTTTTGTCTCAGTTATGGGGAAAGCTATCTTTTACGCTTTTCTGAAAAATTAGCTTTTCGTGTACGTGAGACCCCCTTTCCCCGAAAAAACATGCCCAAATAGCCATATTTTAATAAACTCATAATTCTTTGAACCCCATAACAGTTTGAAAATACTATACAATTTAGGATTTATATTGACTTATTATATAATAGTTTATTCTATTATAATACTATTGATTTTTAGGCAATATGGTGTAATCATATTACACTTTAATTATGTTTGCAAATTCAGTTAAGGCTCTTTGAAAACAACGACTGTAAATCCCGCCCTGTCGAAAAGGAGGTACATCATCAGGAGGTTACAGTTAAGGCTCTTTGAAAACAACGACTGTAACGCCTTACTGTTCGCCTTATGAATCGGCTCACTGGTAGGTTACAGTTAAGGCTCTTTGAAAATAACGACTGTAACATGGCAGAATATAGTGTTTATAACTGATATATGGGGTTACAGTTAAGGCTCTTTGAAAACAACGACTGTAACGGAATTATTTTCATTTTAATTCAAAGGTTTTGTCAGTGATAATTCATAAAAGTTTAGAAAAGTTGTTTTTTGAAATAAATCCTTAATGGTTTGCGAAAATTAAAAGAGCCTTAATTGTAAAACGCCTATACGGTGAGGGTATGTACGTTTGGGTTTGTCCAGCCTAAACCTCTACGCCAGAAATGGCACCTTCATTGTGGGTTAGGACAATTTAATTAAACCTTTTTAGTATGGTTTATTTTCAAGAGTTTAGTAGCTGATACAGTCCTTGTTTTTCCATCACTACCGACAATGGCTTCTATAACAGGAGAAGTACCAAGTTTCTTAACCCTATATATCATTTCTTCACCTTCAACTGTAACCATATTACCACGTTTCAAGATGAATATAACTTTTCCTTTAACCTGCTCTGCTGGCTTTACAAAATGCTTTGACAGTCTTGGGTTCTTGAGTTCACAAGCTCTTTTTTTGCCTTTTTCATCAAGAAAAACTGCCACGCCAACATTATGAACATTTGTTTTAAAAATATTATTTTTTATTCTAATCATCTGATTATAGCCAGTTCCTTTTACCTCGCATTTAAGACTCATCACCCCTTCGCCATTTTTCCTTAAATAGAATCCAGCATCCTTTGCCTGTTCATCTGTCAAATATTTCCCTTTAGCAATACCAAAGCGTTTAAAAGCCTCAGTTAGTTTTTTACGATATTCCTCCGAAATAATAACGGCTTCTTTCCCGCACTCAATTTCAGTTACCATAAATCTGCGAGTTATAATATCGTTCTTAAAAGATAAAGGATTCCTATCGTGAAGAGGAGCACTTTTACCCCCTTTATCTCTTCTGAACTCTTTCATCTCAGAAAGGTGTCTTTCTATGTCAAATTCTTTGCCATCTTCGCCACATGGTTTAATAGTCATATCTACTTTGCCATCTTCTGCATAGCTCTTCTTTGAAGCAAGAATTACAGCATCAAGTGCATGATGTCCGTGGTTGCCCCTTTCTTTGATAAATCCCCACCACTTTCTAAAGTATGCAGTATAGATACCACTTTGTCGCTTTATAAGTAATTCTTTATTGCCAGTTAATTCTCTAAGCCTATCTCTCATATGTCGCCATCCAATAGAGGCATGAGACATGTATTTGTTGAAATCTAAAGTATTAATATATTGTGCATCTTCAAGAATCTTTTTCTTCAAGTCATTGGTTATGAAAGATACAATTTCTGGTTTTGGCAAAATGCCACTTTCTAATGGTGTCCTTCCTCTTTTTTCCTCATTGCATACGCTGCAACATGCGACTAAATTGCCAAAGATATTAATACCTCCAGCCTTTCTCGGAAAAATATGGTCTTCATGAGCATTAGATAAATCTATTCCTTTCCCACAGTAAATACATCGGCTATCTGTTTCTCTAAGAAGAGCTTCTTTTCTGGTTTCTCCACTCTCTCTGTGTCCTTTACTGTATTCTTCTTTAAGTAATCGTTTCTTTCCCTTTGTCTTAGCTGCTATATCAAAGTTATTACTTTCCATAACAACGTTGTTTAAAGTGAAATTAGGCAAAATGTCATCTTTGATAACCGACAGAACATTTTCTATCTTTGTTTTTAAGGATGGTGCAAGCCTGAAGGTCTTTTTTTCAATAGAAACATATTTTTCATTTTCGGGAAAATGTACTTTACAGAAAAGTAATCTGCCCCGCAATTGATTCCGTGCTATATCAATAAGATTCTTCCCTGGCCAATCTTTTTGGTTTAGAGTTATCTTGTAAACTTTTCGGAAGTGCTTAAAGATTTCATTTATATCCTGCTGATGCCCTTTCAAGATAGTCAATTTAAGCAATTCTCTTTCCTTATTCTGGAGAGGCAAATAACGCACAATATTTTCAAGTAGCAATTCCCGAACATTTATTCTTAATGGGGTATTTTTACCGCAGACTTTGCACTTAGTCAGGATTCGGTTATTAAACCTTTTATGGCGGTACTGCTTATTGAAAATAGATTCAACCTTTATTATCTGCTCTTCTGATAGATTACCTTCAGTCATTACGTTGCGTACATCTCTAAGAACTTCGTCTCTATGTCTTGAATTCCTTTGCGTTTCCTCCAATTCTTTTTTCTCTTTTTCCCACTGTTTTCGTTCTTTAGCATCCATTGCCTCTATCTCTTCAGAAGTTTTTTCTTCAGGGAGGTCGGCATAATCATAACCCCTCTTATGGGCAAGACTGTAAACTGTTCTAAAAGGTTCAATTGTAAATGTCCCACTTGATTCCTCATATATACCACCAATACTTTCAAGATAGTTCTTGAGCTCTCTTAAACGTTTTTTCTTAGTTTGTAGTGTTCTTCTTAAACTTCTTTGTTCTCTGCGACCTGCAAGAATGTCTGTGACATCATCACGCATCTTTACTGTTCGTGCATAAAGTACTTGATTATTTTTCTGGTTAACAACCGCAAGACCAGTATATTTGCCACCGTAATCAATACCTAAAACAAGTTCTTTTTCCATAATAAGTCAAGTTAAAGTATAAGATTTTTTTACAACTTTCCAATTAAAAATACAAGGAATTATTTGTTAGAAAAGTCATTTTTTAGAATCAAAATTCATGGCAGCAAGTAAAAGGCGAAAAAGATTAACATCTGGATGATATCGCACTTCTTTTCTTATAAAACATTATCCTTGTTTTGTTCTACACATACTTCGCATTGTTTCCACCTTAACAACTGTTTAATACCAAGAGTACTACTCACATTTTGCGAATTATTCAGGGTGTCACCTTCAGGAAGAAAAGTTTCCGGTTTGCTTCTTCCTGAAGTTAACATTGACAGGAATTATGAATAAATTGTAGATTTGTATCGGTAATCAAGTGTCTATTTCCTAACTGTCATATATATTGAATGCGTTAACTAATGGAATGGAGATGTTTGACTATATAGCTAATTGGGCAAGTGTTCTTAGCTTAGTAGTTAGCATTATATTATTAATATATGCTCATGGGGTAAAGAAAACTTTAATAAAATACATTGATTATAAACAATGGGGTTCAAAAAAAAATAAAATTTATGCAGAGTTAGATGGGTGTCTACGGCTTATAAATGAAGATAATATTTTTGATAGAAAACAGATTTCCGATTTAAAAAGACTCATAAGCACATTGGAAGAATTTCAATTTGGGAAAGAACATAAAAGGGAACTGGAGAAACTAAAACGATTATTAGATGGTGATTTAGACAATATTGATACAATAGCAGTCGCAGATAAGGTAGCTATTTTGCTTGGCAAACTTTCTAAAAAAGAGGAATTTTTATTATGAAAGAAATGACCTTTCTTCGGAGCTTAATTGAAAAAACAAAAGCAAATAAATTAGATTGGAATAGTCTTATTAATGACCTATCTCCAAATATTATTTATCAGTTCATTCGTGATGATATCTCGACACTGAAAGATGGTTATTATTGTGAATTTGGTAACAAATCTATAGTAATTTATATTAAGGAGGGAAGTTCAAGTCCACAGCTTGCATTAGCGTCAAGAGATTTTATCTTGGAATATGAATTTGACTTTGAAGAGTTATCAGCCCCAGGGGAACTTTGGCGTTTATTTAAGTTGATACAGCGTAAGACACATAATGTTGATAAATTTATTGATGAGTTTACAAAAGAATAGTTGTTAATTTCTCTCGGAAATAGTTAACTCTTTGAACTTGCTGAAGATGAATAGTTGTAGGTGAAATCCTCAAAGTGAACCTTTAAATTAGACAGCGTCTATTAGGTCAATTTTAGCCTTTCCCATAAAACTGATTTCATATGCGAGAAAGGGGGTAAGCACTTAACCCCCACCCCTCTTCTGAAAAAGGGGATGTAGGGGGGTCTGAAAAATAAGTATTGTTTAATGCCATTGTATAGTTTTTGTATAGTAGACAGTCAAAAAAGAAGGGAAAAGGATATAAAACCCTTCTCCCCCCAAATCCTTTGCAACAAAAATTTACAAAGGTTTATAAAGATTCGTAAAACCTCGACATACGACAGACTCTCCTTGACACGGAAGAGGTCAGGGGTTCGATACCCCTCGTGCCTACCATATTTTTCAAGCACTTATCTCGATGGTAAATATGATGAACTGCTAAACTCCAAAAAGTTACCTAATTAGTGAGCATTAACACCTCCCCTTTTCTTCCTGTGCAGTGGATACTTCAACACAAAATAAACAAATTTGTTATAATAAACATGAGGTAGTTTTAACCAG
>MHEF01000134.1:9291-15349 GCA_001805125.1 Nitrospirae bacterium RBG_13_39_12 | reverse complement strand
TCTTTTAAGAAAAGTCAGAGAGGTGTTGGACAAATGAAACAGAGAGACGCTTTTTTAGGAAATTTATATGCTATGTGTGATGTGTTAAATTAAATTGAATTAGTCCTGCCCGGTTCTCTTCCACCTTCTATGAATCCAAAGCCATTCTCCCGGATGTTCTTTTATGTATTTTTCAATAAAGCCTGAAAACTTCGCTGTATCTTCTTTTATAGCATTTTCCATATCACTGTTTTTGGATAATTCTATACCCGGATAAATTTCTATTTTGTGGCCGGTACTAGTTCTATGTATAAAGGCGGGCAGAACTGTGGCTCCTGTTTTTCTTGCTATAAGAGCAGGCATCTTTGTTGTCCATGCACCCCTTCCAAGAAAATCTATTATATACCCTTCATCAGATATAACAGCCTGATCCATCAATATGCCTACAGAACCATTATTTTTCAATGTTTTAATAATAGGTTTTAAGGCAGCTTGTTTATAAATAACGTAGTTGCCATATTTTTGCCTCACATTTTCTATGAATTTATTAACATAAGGATTATTGATTGGTCTTGCTACAACAGCAGTTCTCAAATGCTTGGAAGTTGAAGCGATTGACATTAACTCCCAGTTGCCACAATGGCCAGTTATAACTAAAATCCCTTTGCCTTTCAATTTAGCCTCATCAAAGTTTTCAATTCCTTCAATGCTTACAGAGTCTATTATTTTATTTCCAAGACCATAATAGATTTTAATAATTTCTGCGAATGATTTGCCAAGATTTTTAAAGTTATCTCTGACTATTTTTTTAATTGGTTCCGAGATTATTATTGCATTAGATAGTATTGAATTTCTTAAATTCTGAAGTGCAATCTTTCTTCTGCTTCCCCATAAATAAAAAAGCAAAAGGCCGTATAACTCTCCGGCTTTTAATGATAGTCTGAAAGGCAGGATTCCTAACGGTATGGACAGAAAAACCAATAAGCAGATCTCAAACATCCATACTGCTTTTTTCATTTATTTTTTTGTTTTTCCTCTTTTTCTTCCTCTTTTTTTTCTTTAATCGCTTCTGATATTTCAGTAAGACGTTTTATTACAAGGTAATTGATTGTGCCCTCTGGATATGTTCCATCTTCCCTAATCTCACCAGCCTGCTTATCTGTAATAATCTCTAACCCTTCCTCTGCTTTCAGTATAGGGTAAATAAAAAAAATTCCGTTCTTGACAGCTTCAAGCACTTCTTTTTTAAGCATTAAGTTTTTAATGTTCCTCGTTGGTATTATTACGCCCTGACTTCCATTGAGACCCAGTATGTTGCAAAGGTCAAAAAACCCTTCAATCTTTTCATTTATTCCACCTACGGGTTGAACTTCGCCGTTCTGGTCCATCGAACCTGTAACCGCTAACCCCTGTTTTAATGGAATTCCCGCAATACTGCTCAGGAGTGCATAGAGTTCAGCACATGAGGCACTATCACCCTCGACCATATCGTATAACTGTTCGAAGGTAATAGAAGCAGACAGACTTATTGGTTTCTTTGTTGCATATTTACTTCCAAGATAGTTTGTGATTATTAATATGGCTTTTTCATGTATCCTTCCACTCATCTTAATCTCTCTCTCAATGTTGACAACACCTGCCTTACCCGCATATGTTCTTGCAGTTATACGCGAGGGTTTCCCGAAGCTGTAGTCGCCAAGGTCAAGCACAGCTAGACCATTAATTTGACCGATTTTTTCTCCTGTTATCTCTACAATTATAGTGCCCTCTAATATCATCTCCCTTAAGCGTTCTTCAATCCTGTTTGTCCTGAATATCCTCTCATCTATAGATTTCTGTAAATGCTCATTGCTTATAATATTGCTGTTGGTTTTTGATGCCCAGTAACTTGCCTCCCTTATAATATCAGCTATGTCGCTGAACATTGAAGATAACTTATTCTGGTGTTCTGCAAGCCTCGAACCAAGCTCGACTACTCTTGCGACGCCTGCCCTGTCAAATGGGAGCAATTTTTCTTCCTTGCAGAGGTTAGCAATGAAAGAAGCATACTTATGAATATTCTCATCTGTTCTATCCATTCTTCTGTCAAAATCAGCTTTGACCTTGAAGAGTTCTCGGTATTCTTCATCGAGATTATAAAGAAGATAATAAAGATATGGATTCCCTAAAAGTATAACCTTTACGTTAAGTGGGATAGCCTCGGGCTTTAGTGTAGTTGTTGACATCAGCCTATACTGTTCCCATACATCTTCTATCTTAACCTCTTTATTTCTGATAGAGCGTTTGAGTGCATCGTAAGCAAAAATATTCCTCAGCAGGTCAAGTGCATTGATTACTATATAACCACCGTTTGCAGTGTGCAGTGAGCCTCCTTTTATCATGGAAAAATCGGTTGTTGCAATACCGTACTGTATCTTGTGTTCAATCCTTCCGAAAAGGTTGTAATAAGTTGGATTGCTTTCAAATATGCATGGCGCACCCTTGCAATCCTCGTTATTTACAAGGACATTTACGATGTCCCTTGTGAATGTAGGTTCTGACCTTGGAAGTTTTATAAACGGTAATTGAGGGGTTTGTTCTTCCTGGGTCTTAAAGTCTTCGAGGTGTTCAAGAATGTCCTCCTTTACATTATCAAGGTAAACTGTGATCTTTTCATGGTCCTTGTATTTATTTTTTATCTCGTAAATAAGATGACCTACTGCAGAAAGTGCTGCTTCCTTCTCGAGTTTTTTAATTGCTTCCTTGACTGTTTTTTCAGCCTCCCTTACTACACGTACGGCATCATTTAGTTTTTCTTGAAGAACCTTTCCAATCTCATCTATTTTTTTCTTTGTATTATCATCAAGTAACTCATACTCCTCTTCTGTCAGAGGTTCTCCTGTCTTCTTTACAGGTATGATTATTAGTCCGCTGACTGTTTTCCTTACTGAAAAACCTTTCTCCTGAGCTTCTTCCTCGAGATTTGAGAAAATGTTTTTCTGTTGTTTCTGAGACACTTCTAATATCTTGTTTTTTTGTTTCTCGTATTCCTTTGATTCAAAGACCTTTGGAATTTCGACCCTAAGTATATTTATAAGTTCTTCCATATCTTTCTGGAAATTGACAGCATCGCCGGGATTGAGAAAGATAGCTACAGGTACATCGGGGTCCTTAAAATTATAAACGTAGCACCAATCTTTAGGAACAGGTTCGGTCATGGCCTTACGTGAAAGGAATGATTTTACCGTGGTCATTTTGCCTGTGCCGTGCTCACCTAGAATAAAAATATTAAACCCGGAGCTTTCAAGACTAAGTCCGAAGTCAAGGGCATGAAGGGCCCTCTCCTGGCCTATAGTCTCTTTAGACTCCGGCAAATCATCTGTTGTTTTGAAGGTAAAGATTTCAGGATCACAAAATCTATAAAGCTCGTTGAAACTTAATCCTTTAGTCATTTATTACCTCCGCATGAGAAGTTATTGAATTAAAACAGTTTACATATTTTTATGTTTAGTTTCAACCAATAAACATATGTAACTGATCATAGTAGATTCGTTAAATTATAATTTGCAGGTAATCCTGTTGAAATACTTTCTTGAAGTAAAGCAGAGAAATATTTTTAACAGTTTGTGTTAAGGAATTAACTTGTTTTATGACCTTGGATGGTATTTTGTATAGACCTTTTTTAATCTTTCTGTTGTAACTTTTGTGTAAATTTGGGTTGTTGAAATATCGGAGTGCCCGAGCATCTTCTGTAAAGATCGGAGGTCAGCTCCGCCTTCAAGCAGATGTGTTGCAAAGGAATGTCTAATTGTATGCGGTGAAAGCTCAATCCCGAGTCTTCTGCCAAAGTTCTTCATCGTCTGCCAGAAACGCTGTCTAGTCATAGGTTTACTTCTGCTTGTAACAAAGAGATAGGAAGAACGTCTATTTTTTAAAATCTCTGACCTTTGCTGGTTTATATATCTTTTTACCGTTTCTACAGCCCGTATATTGATTGGTACAACACGTTCCTTTGACCCTTTCCCCAAGACTCGTAAAAACCCTGCTTCTAAATTAATATCGTTAAGCTTGAGGGACACCAACTCGCTGACACGCAAACCCGAGGAATACAGCAGTTCAAGCATTACATAGTCTCTTATGGTGGTTGGATTGTAATGGATAGATGGGTTTATTTCAAGAAGGGATTCAACTTCAGTAAAACTAAGTGACTTTGGAAGCCGGTTCCATTTCTTTGGGGACTGTAGGTTTTCAGTCGGGTCTTCCTTTATAATTTTCTCAATAATAAGGTATTTGCATAAACCCTTAATTGAGGATATTATCCTGCAAATGCTTGATATTGAGTAACCTTCATCCCTGAGCTTTTCAATAAAATCAATTATATCAGACTTTGAGAGTGAGGCAAATTGTTTATCTTTCGATGAAAGAAATTCCAGATATTTTTTAAGGTCAAGAAAATATGCATCAACAGTATTTCTTGAAAGTCCTTTTTCTACTGAAAGATATGTAAGGAAGTTCTTAAGTAGCTCCAATATATGGGCCGGCCTTATCTGTGATTGAAGGAAGAGGCTTATATATATAAGCCTCTTCCCATTTAGTGCTGAAAATGATTATTAGTAGTTGATATTCGAATTTTTAAAACAAATTATCTTTCATCCATACTATCGAATATCTTCATTTCTTTCAAGGCACCTGGGTCTGCTTTCTTTGGATGGCACATTGCACAGAAGTTTCCCATCTTTGCGCCTTTTGCACTATCGACTCTCAGATACATATAGTTTAAATTTGATGGATGGGGGTCATGACAACCTACACACTCTAATTTCCCATCTCTTAAGAAGATATTTGGTACTTTGGCAACTTTTGGTTTTGGCGCGAGACCATATGGGTGGCTATGAGAAGATGACACCGCAAGTATACCAAGACCTCCTTTTTCTATTGTTTCATGACAGCCAAGACAGAGTGCAGTTGTTCCGGTAAAAGGCTGTTTTGTCCAGGGACTAACCGCCTTCGTGTTAGCTGCAACAGCAAAGATTATATCCCCCTTTGCATTGTGGATGCCATGACAACCAGTACAATTAAGACCGTCATGGCCACCTGCTGCAAATGCGAATGCAGGCAGAAAAAGTAAAATAGTTACAACACATAAAAACCTGTATATTCCCATACGCCTCCTCCTTTTATAAATTTTTGCCTATTATACACAAAAAGTGATATATAGTCATATAAATTATATAAATCAATTAATAAAGAACTCATATTCAGACTTTAGCCCCCGAATTATAAATATTTTTCACCTCATCAGTATAACTGCGGTTCTCGTTATATATATATAGTGGCTTGTCAACTTTTAACCCAACCTTTCCTTTTTTTACAGCTTCAATTAAAATCATTTTTGCCTCTGAAGATATATTTGAATGCACAAACCTCAATCTTTTAGGCTCGAGCCCCCTTTTTTTGAGAACTTCCATAAGTTCTGAAAGTCGGTAAGGGTGGTAAATTAAGCAAAACCTGCCTTTTATATTTAAAAGATGGGATGCAGTATTGATTAGTTCGTTCAACTTCAGCTTAACTTCATGTCTTGCGATAGCCTTTTCCTCCTCCAGATTTAGAAGACCGCTCTTAAGCTTCCTGAAGGGTGGGTTTGATACAACAAGGTCATAATTGAAGGGAGAAAGATATAAAAAAGGTAGTGTTCTCAAATCACATTTTATTACCTTAACCCTGTCCTCAAGATAATTCTTAGCAACATTTTTTTTTGCTAAACTGATAAGGCTGTCCTGTAGCTCAAAAAGAGTAATATTTGCATCATGATATTTTTTAGCAAGCAATATTCCTACAATACCTGATCCAGCACCAAGATCAGCAATGTTAATTACCTTTTTGAGATTTACAAAATTATATAGAAGAAGGGAATCGACTGAAAAACGGTATCCTGATTTTGACTGGTATAAGTTTATGTCCCTGATACTGTCAAGGGTAATGTCCATACAACATTTTTAGGCCGAAGGATTTTTAATGGTATCTGTTAATACATTTTTCTCATTAAGAATAGAAATGAATATATCAACAATCTGTGGGTCAAACTGTGTACCTGAACATC
>MHEF01000134.1:0-9275 GCA_001805125.1 Nitrospirae bacterium RBG_13_39_12 | reverse complement strand
TTATCTTTGCGCCGTTAGCAGGATGTTTTTTAATGACTTCCATTTCATCTTCAGAAAGTTTGCCAGGTTTCATCAGGATGTGATCAGGAACAGAAATCTTTCCGAGGTCATGCAAAAGAGCTGCTTTTTTGATATTTTCAACCTCAAAATCAGAAAGGCCTATTTTATTAGCAATTTCAACAGAGTATTTTGCAATGTCTTTCATATGCTGGTCTGTGTATAAATCCCTCGCTTCAACCAGATACGATAGTGTAACTATCATGGATAGATAAGACTCTTCTAGTTTTTCATATAGACGTGCGTTTTCTATTGCTGCTGCAGCCTGACCGCTAAGGACAGAAACGAGTTCAATTTCTGACTGCGTGAATGGGTTTTCTTTACTTGTCCTACATATGCTGAGAGAACCAATAATATTGCCTCTTATCGTGAGTGGTACAATTATTCCATGGGAAACGCCCTCAAACTCTCTGGCCTTCTCGAGTTCAGTAGGTAGTTTAAACTCAGGAGTAAACAGGAATGGCTTTTTATCTTTTGAAATAAGCTTTTCTATGATTTCACCGTATTTTTCATCAAAGTCTCTTGCATAATCGGGTGACAAACCATGCAATTCCTTAACTTTCAACTTGCCTGTTGTCTCATCTATCAATGCAAGACACATTTTATCTGCTTTTGTCTCTTTAACCACAATGTTAACTAGCATTTTAAGCAGTTTTTTAGGATCAACCTGGCTTATTATCTCTTTGCTTGTCTCAAAAAGCGGCATAAGAGCACGCATTATGATGTTTTCACTAAGTAATCTTGTTTTTTCTAATGCCTCTGAAACAGCATTCCGGAGTTCTTCAGGGGTAAAAGGCTTTAATATAAACCCCTGAGCCCCGAGTCTCAAAGAGTCTATGGCGATATCGAGTGTCCCATGACCTGTAATAACTATAATAGGTATCTCTTTATTGCTTACCCTTACATGCCTGATAACATCCAGACCATTTATGGTAGGCATTTTTATATCGGTTAATATTAAATCAAATTTGTTATCTTCAAGAAGCTTTATACCTTCTTTTCCATCTGAGGCTGTTTTAACCGAATAGTGGCTTTTTGTGAGGATATCTTTAGAAAGCTGAAGTATGAAATCCTCATCGTCGATTATAAGTACTTTTTCTTTTTGCATGTATCAGTGTCCCTCTAAATTAAGAGTAATACACAAATTTTATAACATAATTAATGATAAATTATCAAATTGATACATTAAAAAAAAAGCCATGCGGAAGCATGGCTTTTTTGGATAGTTTAAGCTTTAATGCTATCTTATAATCCTTTTTTCAGCTATCTGTACTCTTGCTATTGACCTTTCAAGTGATGAAGTTGCCCTTGCAGAATCTATCTCTGCTTCCTTTTTGAGTCTTTCCTCAGCCCTTTTCATTGCAGCTTTTGCTCTCTCGACGTCTATGTCATCAGACTTTTCTGCACTGTCGGCAAGAACCGTTACCTTGTCAGGTCCTACCTCAGCGTATCCCCAGTTTACAAAGACAAATCTTGTTTCATTCCCCTTTTTATAGGTCAGCATCCCTATCTTAAGGATTGTAAAGAAGGGTACGTGAGCCGGAAGTACGCCGAACTCACCTTCACTTCCAGCACATACTACTTCATCGACCTCTTCACTTAATATAAGGCCGTGGGGGGTTACAATATCAAGTTTTAACTTGTTTTCCACTATATCTTTTCTCCCTTCGTTTCTATATTTCTCTGGACCAGCCGAGTTTCTTAGCCTTTTCCTCAGCTTCTTCTATTGGTCCTATCATATAGAATGCCTGTTCAGGCATGTCATCATATTTTCCTGCAACTATATCTTTAAAACCTTTAATAGTGTCAGCGGTCTTGACATATTTCCCAGGAGTACCAGTAAATGTTTCTGCAACATGGAATGGCTGGCTCAGGAATCTCTGGAGTTTCCTTGCCCTTGCCACGACGAGCTTATCATCCTCTGAAAGTTCTTCTATGCCGAGGATTGCTATGATGTCCTGGAGCTCTTTATACCTCTGTAAGACTTGCTGAACACTTCTTGCAACACCATAATGTTCGTCTCCGAGAACCTTTGGATCAAGTATTCTCGAGGTAGAATCAAGAGGATCAACACCAGGATATATACCTAGCTCAACGATCTGTCTTGAAAGAACAACAGTACCGTCAAGGTGTGTAAAGGCTGTTGCAACAGCAGGGTCAGTGAGGTCATCTGCAGGGACATATATGGCTTGCATTGATGTAATAGCACCCTTTTTTGTTGTTGTAATCCTTTCCTGAAGTGCACCCATATCAGTTCCCAGTGTAGGCTGATAACCAACAGCTGATGGCATTCTTCCAAGGAGTGCCGAAACTTCAGCCCAAGCAAGTGTATATCTGAAGATATTATCAATAAATAAGAGAACGTCCTGTCCCTGATCCCTGAAGTACTCAGCGACAGTCAAGGCACTGAGGCCGACATTTGCCCTTGCTCCCGGGGGCTCATTCATCTGGCCATATATTAAGGCTGCCTTTGGCAGAACGCCTGAATGCTTCATCTCAAGGTATAGGTCATTCCCTTCCCTTGTCCTCTCACCAACACCGGCGAAAACTGAAACACCACCATGGACCATTGCAATATTGTGGATCATTTCCATTATGATAACGGTCTTGCCAACCCCGGCGCCACCGAACATACCCATCTTGCCGCCCCTGACAAATGGTACGAGAAGATCAAAGACCTTAACACCTGTCTCAAATGCCTGCGTAGTCGCTACCTGTTCAACAAAATCAGGTGCAGGTCTGTGAATAGGCATTCTCTCTTTTGCTTCTATCGGGCCCAGTTCATCGACAGGCTCACCTATGACATTCATTATCCTGCCTAACGCAGCAGCACCAACAGGCACAGTTATCGGATCACCTGTGTCGATTACCTGCATACCCCTGGTAATACCGTCTGTTGCTCCCATAGCGATTGTCCTTACCTTATTCTCACCCAAATGCTGGGCAACTTCTAAGGTAACATGAATCTCTGGGATGCCCTTTGACGGATCAGCAGTTATGTCTACTTTTATAGCGTCGCGGATTTTAGGCAGTTCTTTTTCAAACTCAACATCTATTACTGCACCTATTACCTGTGAAATTTTACCTACATTCATAAATATACCCCCTTTATTTTCTTGACCTAACCATTTTCATGTTCCTTAATATGAACACGGATAAAAATATTTATTTTAAAGCCTCAACGCCGCCGACAATATCCATCAGCTCCTTTGTGATAGATGACTGGCGTGCTTTGTTAGCCTGCAGTGTTACTTTATCTATAAGTTCTCCGCAGTTCTTAGTTGCATTCTCCATAGCAGTCATCCTTGCAGCCTCTTCAGCAGCTGAAGATTCGATCATTGCCCTGTAAGCCTGTATCTCTATATATTTTGGTAACAGAGTTTCAAAAATAGCTTCCTTTGATGGTTCATAGAGGAAATCACCCCTTAATAAAGAGGATTCTTTAGATTTTTCTTCTCCAGATTCTATTGAACCTAGCGGGAGAAGCTTCGTAGATGTCACATTTTGTGCAATAAGTGACTTAAATTCATTAAAAATGATAACTACTTCATCTATAGTCTCATTTGTATAAGCTTCTATAATATCCTTTGCAATATCCTGAGCATCTGCATAAGTTATTTTTCCAGAAAGCCCGAGCCACGTCTTCCTCATAGGAACGTTTCTCCTTCGGAAGTAATCACGGGCTTTTCTGCCTACAACAGTCAGGCTTAATTCATAGCCGTCATGTTTCAGTTTTTCTATGTATTTTGCTGAAGCTCTCAGGATGTTTGCATTGAATGCACCGCAGAGACCTTTGTCAGAAGTTATAACAACGACCTCTACATTCTTTTTTGGTCTTAGTGCGAGTAGAGGGTGAAGCTCTCTTTCCACTTCTCTTGCGAGTTCGGACAAGACTGACTCCATCTTTAATGCATAAGGCCTGAAATTAAGCATTCTGTCCTGAACCTTCCTGAGTTTTGAGGCAGCCACCATCTTCATAGCAGCAGTAATTTTCTTGGTATTCTGTATTGCTTTTATTCTTTTTCTGAGATCACGTAAAGTTGCCATTTATTTTATCTCCTATCCCTGCTTTTTATTATGCCTGGAAGGTTTTCTTAAAGTCTGTACAAGCCGCTGTGATTTTGGCTCTAAGGTCATCATCTAATGCCTTCTTTTCCCTCAGTTCTTTTTTCAGAGCCTGTTTCTCTGACCTTATATATCTGAGGAATGCTTCCTCAAAAGATTTAATCGCTTCGACAGGCACATCATCAAGAAAGCCCTGAGTTCCAGCAAAGATGACCATTATCTGATCGTCAACTG
The DNA here is from genome assembly GCA_001805125.1 of Nitrospirae bacterium RBG_13_39_12. Lineage (GTDB taxonomy): Bacteria > Nitrospirota > Thermodesulfovibrionia > Thermodesulfovibrionales > SM23-35 > RBG-13-39-12. Next base: position 4,919 of record MHEF01000134.1, on the reverse strand, counting down.
GCATTGGTACGAATTGGTCCTGCTTCAGCAGCTCAATCATTCTTTTGCCTCTATTAATCTGGGCGAGAGTAGCCTTGTCAAGGTCGGAAGCGAATTGCGCAAATGCTGCGAGTTCCCTGTACTGTGCTAGGTCAAGCCTGAGCATTCCGGCAATCTGTTTCATTGCCTTTATCTGTGCAGCACCACCAACACGGCTGACAGAAAGGCCTGCATTAACAGCCGGTCTTACACCGCCGAAAAATAGTTCCGGCTCAAGATATATCTGGCCGTCTGTGATTGAGATAACATTTGTAGGAATAAATCCGGAAACGTCACCTGCCTGGGTCTCGATAACCGGTATTGCCGTCAGAGAACCTCCGCCTAACTCAGCATTCATCTTTGCTGCCCTTTCGAGAAGCCTGGAATGGAGGTAGAAGACATCACCGGGATAAGCCTCACGTGAAGGAGGACGTCTCAAGATAAGTGAAAGCTGTCTATATGCCTGCGCCTGTTTGGTTAAGTCATCATAGGCGATGAATGCATGTCTGCCTGAATCCCTGAAATATTCACCCATCGCGCATCCAACATATGGAGCTATATACTGTAACGGTGCAGGTTCGCTCGCTGTAGCAGCAACAACGATTGTGTGTTCCATTGCACCCATTTCCTCGAGTTTTTTGACTGTATTAACGACCGCAGGCCTCCTCTGACCAACTGCAACATAAACGCAGACAACATCTCCGCCTTTCTGGTTAATAATCGTGTCAACAAGAATAGCAGTCTTTCCAATCTGACGGTCACCAATAACAAGTTCCCTTTGCCCTCTTCCAATTGGAATCATGGAGTCTATTGCCTTAATACCTGTCTGGAGAGGTTCGCTAACAGGCTGTCTCTTGACGATACCAGGGGCAATAAGCTCAACTAGTCTTGTTTCTTTAGTATCTATAGGACCTTTACCGTCAATCGGCTGTCCGATAGCATTTACGACCCTGCCTATCATGGCCTCACCGACCGGTGCCATCATGACCTTGCCTGTGCGTTTTACAATATCTCCTTCTTTGACAAGTTTATCTTCACCAAAAAGAATAGCACCTACTGCATCTTCTTCCAGGTTTAGAGCCATTCCGAATACACCATTTGGGAACTCGAGCAACTCCAGGTTCATACAATTGTCAAGGCCATAGACCCTTGCAACACCATCACCGATATAGGTGACGGTACCGATCTCGCTGACATCAACCTTTTTCTCGAAATCGGTTATCTGCTTCTTTAAAAGTGCGCTTATTTCTTCTGTTTTGATTCCTTCAATATTAATTGACATAATATCACCCCTTTATTAGCTCATCTCTTAAAAGCCTTAACTGGCTTTTTATGCTCGTATCATACATTGTGCTTCCAACCTTGACCAGGATGCCACCAAGGAGGGAAGGGTCCATTACATACTCTATATCCACATCCCTGTCTGTCAGTTTCTTCAGGGATGACTTAAGAGAGATTTCATAATCCTTGCTTATCTCAATCGGAGTTATGACAACTGCCTTAGCCTTCTTTTTCTTTTCCAGGTATAAATTAATAGCGATCCTGATAATATCAGAAAGATAGGCAATAACATTAACTTCTGAGAGATACATTATAAATTTTACTGTGTTTTCAGAGAGTTTTATTTTTTCCGCGATCTGCTTTATAACTTTTTCTCTCTCATCTTTTGAAAACAGGGGGCTGACCAGAAGACTCCTGAACTCCTTGCTTTTGACCATAAGTTCGTTAACAGCATTTATTTCAGCAATTATCTGAGGTGCTTTCTCGACTCCAACATTTCTTAGTAAGGCATTTGCATATCTTTTTGCTTCCCTTTTCTGTTTCATCCCTTGCCTCCTATCTTAGTAAGGGATTCTTCAAGAAGTTTTTCCTGTCCGGATTTGGTTAATTTATCTTTAATTTTCTTTTCCGCAAGCTCTATAGCTATCTCTACAGCCTCTTCCTTAATTGCTTCTTTTGCGTGTTTAAGCTCATATTCAATATTAGCTTTTGCCTGTTCAAATATCTTCTCTTTGAGTTTATTGCTCTCTTCAATAATCTTTTCCCGTTCCTGTTCGCCAGAGCGTTTTGCCGCAGAAAGAATCTCTTCTATCTCTTTATCTTTTGTTTTAAGCCTTTCTTCAGCCTCATGGAGTGCCTTTTGTGCAATCTCTTTTGCTTCCCTGGCTTCTTTAAGAGTTTTTTCTATCAGGTCGGTCCTCTGTTTGAGAAAAGACTGTAATGGTTTTTTAGCGAATTTGAATAGTATAAAAGCCAATACCCCAAAATTAATAATCTTCCACATGTAGTCTTTCCATAGTGGAGTTTCTTCTCCTGCCCCACCACTTGCGATGGCGAAGGATACAAATACAAGGTTCAAGATGCAGGATACAAGAACAACAGAGATTTTATTAAGGTTAAATTTTTTCATACGCTTACCAACTTTCTTACGATTTCATCTGAGAACTTGTCGACATCTGCCCTCAGTGTCTTCCTTGCTTTTTCAGCCTCGACCTTGACTTCTGCCCTGGCTTTTTCAAGAATTTTGGAAACCTCTGCTTCGGCCGCTGAGTGTATCTCTTTATTCTTCTGGAGGCCTTCAGCCTTAAGAGTTTCGAATGTTTCCTTGGCGTTGTTCCTTGCTTCTGCAAGGTCCCTGTTTAGACTGGCAATACCTTCTTCCCTTTTCTTGGTCATTTGATTGGCAGAATCAATTGAGTTTTTAACACTATCTTCTCGTTCTTTGAAAATTTTGAGGAGGGGTTTGAAGAGGATGATATTTAGGATGATAAGGAGTGCAAAAAAATTAATTGCCATGACAAAAAACCAAATGTTAATGTCTAGCATCTTTCACCTTCCATTAGTTAATTTAAAGCGAAGCGTCAAAAGCATACCACAGGGTAAAAAAAATTGTCAAGAGGTTTTTGTAGTAAAAAAAAGGTTTATAAAATTTTAAATTTAACCTTAAATAGCCGCCAGATTGTTGTGTTACAATACATACTAAGATTATGTTTTTTGAGAAACTTGAAATATTAAAAAAGAAAAGACTTTTAAGAAATATAAGAAACAGGGAATCCCCCCAGGGGCCAAAAATAAGATTTGGTGGTAGAGAATACATAAACTTTTCATCCAATGACTATCTTGGACTTGCGAACAATCCTTTAATAATTAATAAAATAAAAAAGTCTATCGATGACTATGGTTACGGCTCTGCTTCATCAAGGCTTCTCAGCGGGGGAAGCATATTACATAAAGAACTTGAGGATAGGCTTACAAAGTTCAAAGGGGCAGAATCTGCCCTTGTCTTTAATTCAGGGTATTCAGCGAATATCGGGATAATACCTGCCATTTCAGATGAAAATAGCGTAATATTCAGCGACGAGCTTAACCATGCGAGCATTATAGACGGCTGTCGATTGAGCAAGGGCAAGACAATTATTTACAGGCATAAGGATATACCTCATTTGGAAGATTTGGTTAAAAAAGAAGATGCAAACAGTAAGATTATCATAACAGATACGGTGTTCAGCATGGACGGAGACATTGCTCCTTTAAATGATATATATAATATATGCAAGAAGTATAGAACACTTTTATATATAGACGACGCTCACGGCACTGGTGTCCTTGGTAACGGCAGAGGTGCACTTTCACATTTTAATATTAAACCTGAGCCATGGATTATTCAGATGGGTACTTTTTCGAAAGCCCTGGGTTCTTATGGTGCTTTTGCAGCGGGCAGCAGGGATGTTATTGAATGGGTCCAAAACACTTCTAGAAGCTTTATGTTTTCTACAGCACTGCCTTCATGTATTATTGCTGCGTCTATAGCAGCTTTAGAATTAATTGAGGAAAACCCTGAATTGATTAAAAGACTCTGGACAAACAGGAACAAGGTAGCTGAATATATACAAAGGATAAAATTTAATAGTATGCAAAGCGAAACGCCTATTATATCTTTGAGAACAGGAACAGTTGAAAATACCTTGAGGATATCGGGATATTTACTTGAGAAAGGTATTTTCGCGCCAGCTATAAGACCACCTGCTGTAAAGGATTCGAGGATCAGGATAAGTGTAACAGCAACCCATACGGATGATGATATTGAAAGACTTATCGAGACACTCAAGGAGGTGTAAACATGACTTGGGGAAATATTGCAAAAGGATTTTTTATAACAGGTACTGATACGGGTGTCGGTAAAACAGTTGTAACTGCTGCGATTATTAAGGCTATAGGACTTCTCGGACTAAGAGCGTGCGGAATGAAGCCCATAGAGACAGGATGCATTAAAGAAGGTGATGTACTTGTTCCCCTGGATGGCATGTTTTTAAAAACGATTGCGCGTATGGAAGAAAATGTCAAACATATTTCACCGTATTGTTTTGAGAGCCCCTTGGCACCCATGGCTGCTTCTGAGGTAGAAGGTGTTTCTATTGATTTTGAAAAGATAAAAAGAGCATACACAGATCTTAAAAAAAATTACGATGCGGTAGTTGTTGAAGGAATAGGCGGACTGCTTGTTCCGATAAGAAGGGATTATTTTGTACTTGACCTTGCAAGAGACTTTGGATTGCCGATTATTGTTGTCTCAAGACCGGCTCTTGGCACACTTAACCATACGATGCTGACAGTCAATTATGCTATAAAAGAAGGACTCAACGTTGCCGGTATAATTATTAATTATAACTGTCCTCCAAAAGATACGCTTGCCGAGGATACCAATCCGGAGATTATTAAACAGATCAGTAAAGCTCCCCTTATAGGGGTATTCCCCTATCTTACGGATATGGAAAGCGTCACTATCGAGAAGGCAGTTCTGAAAAACCTGGATATCGAAATACTTAAGAAATACCTTTAGTTTTAATATCTAAATCAGCTTAAGATCTTTCAGGACCTTTTTCAGCTTTTCTTTGTTTGCT
>MHEF01000133.1 GCA_001805125.1 Nitrospirae bacterium RBG_13_39_12 | reverse complement strand
AACAATCCGTACCTGAGACAAAAGAGTATAAATTTTTGGAATATTTCTCTTGAATAAAACAAAATGTTTATATCTGCTGGCTCAAACTCACTGTCATTCCAGCTTGTCTGGAATCTTTCTTTGTCAGAGCATTCGAATAAAGGTTAAGAAGAAGGATTCCGAATCCCGAAAGCTTTCGGGAGAATGACATCAAAAAGGAACTATTCTGCTTTTGAAAAATATCTGCCCTGTCAAAGGTTGTATCTTAAGGTAACGTTCAGGTTGTGAGGTACGTCTATACCAAGCTTATGGAATGGTATCTGTCAAAGGTTGTATCTTAAGGTAACGTTCAGGTTAAAATAAACGATGCGGCTGTTGCTTTTTGATATTGACGGGACATTAATAGATTCAGGTGGAGCCGGAACCCGCTCCCTCAATCTTGCATTCAAAAAAGTTTTTTCAATCAAGAATGCTCTTTACGGAGTAAGCATGGCCGGTAAAACAGACACCCAGATAATTAAGGAAGGCTTGATTAAACACGGTGTCTTAGCTGACGGGAAGCTGGATGACATCATAAACACTTATCTGGAACATCTTCAAGAAGAAATAAATAATGACAGAAAACATACTAAACCAGGTGTCCGTGAAATATTAGGGAAATTAAGTCTTATGGAAGATACAGGGTTAGGGCTTCTTACAGGAAACCTTGAGCAAGGGGCAAGAATAAAGCTCGGGGCCTTTGACCTCAACAGATATTTTCGAACAGGCGCATTCGGGAGTGACGATGAAGAGAGAAACAACCTTTTACCGATTGCAATAAAAAGGTACGAGGAAATAATTCAGGAAAAGATAAACACAGGTGAATGCATAATTATAGGGGATACACCACGCGATGTTGAATGTGCACATATTTATGGAGCCATGTGTATAGCTGTTGCCACCGGTCCTTATTCTTTCAATGAGCTTGTCGAGGCAGGCGCAGACTATGTGTTGGAAGATTTATCAGATCAGAATGATTTTTTTCAGTTCTTTTGATTTTTTTATTTTTTTCTCGTTTTCTTATTTTCTTAATTTTCTGACTCTCTCCCTCAACTCATTAACAAAGAACTGATAATTATCCATGCCTTCCGGCTTTTCCGACATATCTACATCCGAGGGATAAACAGATTTCCCGATTATAATCTTTATCTCAGTAAATTTAGGAACTATTGTTCCCCGCGGGAAAGCCTCATATGACCCTTTTATATATACCGGGATAACCGGTATCCCAAGTTCTATGGAAAGTATGCCCGCGCCCTTTTTAAATTCCATTATTTCCCCATTATAAGACCTCCCTCCTTCAGGAAATATCAGGAGAGATTTCCCGTTTCTCAAAATAAATGAAGCCATCTGTAATGCCCTGATGAGATAGGTTTCAGGGTCTATCGGTATGACATGGGCAAGCCTGGTAAAAGAATCTTTTAATGTACCTGTAAAGTACTCCTGAACACCAATAGTATATAAATCCCTGAATGATTTTGCAGGAAGCGAAGCAACAACACTAAATGCATCAAGGTAGCTTGCATGGTTTGGTGTAATGATGTAAGGTCCTTTTTCAGGCAGATTTTCAAGACCTTCAACTTTGAGTCTGAAAAATATTTTTGCAATGAATTTAATCAGTTGAAGACAAATTATGATTATAAGCCATTCCAGAAAACTGTGACGGAGCCCGGCCTTTTTCCTGTCCGCAATGCCGGGTTCGGTTGCTAATATATCTTTCCACCCCGGCTTTTCATCTACTGCTTTCATCTCACTGGTCCCATACTCACCTATCTTTGCAACCAGTTCCGAGACAGTCTGTATTTCTGATGCAAACGTATCAGGTAATTTCATTGAAAATGCTTTTTCGAGTGAAACAACAAGTTCTATCCTGGCAAGAGAATCAAGCCCCAGATCCAGTTCCAGATTATCTGTTGACTGTACCGGTACCTTTTCTTTCAATAAAGGTTCTATGCATCCTACCACTTTCATTCCAACCTCATCATGAACAAGGTCTTTGTCTTCCTCTCTTCTTACTTTTGACTTTTCACTTTTAACTTTTAAGAGTTCTTTGACCATGAACCTTCTGAGTTTCCCGAGAGGGGTCCGCGGCAATGGTTCCCGGGAAAGAGTGTATCCCTTGATTCTCATATACTGTGGAAGGCGGATTGAAACATTATTTATTTCCCATTTCAGAGCTTCCTGAATATTGCCTGTCTGTGTTTTTTTTGCATACTCAAAATCCGGAACGATCACCGCATTTACGGATTCAGCTATACCATCTCCATCTGCACCCATTACACATATCTCCTTTATCAAAGGTATTTTCAGATACTGTTTCTCAACTTCCTCAGGATAAACATTCTTTCCTGAACTCAACACAATTACTTCTTTCAATCGTCCCGTTATAAAAAGATAGTTTTCTTTATCCATAAAACCGATGTCACCACTGAAAAAGCGTCCGTTCCTGATTGCCTGTTCTGTTGCCTGAGGATTTTTGTAATATCCTTTTGTAACCATGGGGCCTTTTATTGTAATCTCACCCTCTTTCATCACTCCTAAACCTTCATGAGTTTCAGTATCCATTATTTTTATATCAACTGAGGGCAGAGGCATTCCCGCAGACCCCGGCTTTCGCTTTGTCAGCGAATTGAATGTAACAACAGGAGAAGTTTCGGTAAGACCATACCCCTCGAGGACTGTAAGCCCGAGTGCTTCAAGATCTTTCATAACCTGCGGATCAAGTTTCGCACCTCCGCAGGCAAAAAACCTGAACCTCCTGCCAAGAGCCTCATGGACTGACTTGAAGATGAACTTCCCCGGGTTAATACCGGTTTTTTGCCTGATTCCTCCACAGAGTTTTAAAATCCCGATCATAATCTTTGATAACAAGCCCGGTAATTTATTAATCCTGTTCAGTATGCCGTTCCTTATAAGTTCAAGCAGTTGCGGAACTCCAACAACAATGGTTACTTCCTTATCCTTTATTGTTGACATGATTTCAGGACCTTTCAGGCTCGGGGCAAAGGTAACAGTGGCACCTAAAAATACAGGCAAAAGGAATGTACCCATAAAAGGATATGTGTGATGAAAAGGTAGTATGGAAAGTACATTGTCACTATGTATCATAAGTTTAGTCATTACAAGAGCCTCTGCATCAGAACAGAAATTTTTATGAGTAAGCTGCACCCCTTTGGGTATACCGGTCGTACCTGATGTATAAATAATGGAAGCGACATCCTCTTCTGAAACATCCGGGTAATGCTTAAAATCGGGAGTATTGCATGCATTCTCAAACTCAGGTGAATCGAAATCTATGAATTTAATATCCGATTCTTTGATTGCCTTATTTACATTTTTTTCAGTAACAGCGCTGTAAAACACGTATTTTGACTTGGAATCATTAAGCAGGTTTTTTATCTCAGCCGGACTGAGCTGGGAATCTACAGGTACCGCGATACCGCCTGATAACGATATCGCAAGATATGATATGCACCATTCAGGCCTGTTCTCAGAGATTATTGCAATACTGTCACCTTTTTTTATCCCCTCTTTTATAAGATTAGATGCGATCCCTTTTGATTTAATAAGAAGCTCTTCGTATGTAACTTCTTTCCATGTCAGGTTAAAATAATGGAACGCAATTTTGCTCTTGTTTTCTGCTGCCGTTTTTGAAACACGTTCATAAATCTTATTAACTATCATATCTTTGTTTATAATCCATTATCTGAAAAGCATTATAAAATAGCAATATTTTGCCAAATACTTATTTATTCTTAAAATAATTAAATTATTAATTAAAATAATTAAAACAAGGTTTGAGGTAAATCTCCTAAAATTGTTATAATTTCTAAAATTTGGCGGCGATGGCGATGAAATTCATTGGTCTTGATGCAGGCTCTGTAAGTGTAAAGCTTGTCGTCCTTGATGAAAAAGGGGACAATCTTTACACCCATTATGAAAGGCACAAGGGGCATCCTGTTAATGTTGCTCTTGAATCCCTCAGGGCAGTATCGATTAACATGTCATCAAAACCAAACGGAGGAAAAAGCCCGTCCTTATCAATTACCGGTTCTGCAGGAAGGTTAATCGCTTCCATCCTCGGTATAAAACCAGTTAATGAAATCGTTGCCCATGCATACTCTACTCATAAGCTTCTTCCCGACATAAAGACAATAATCGAGATGGGTGGAGAGGATTCAAAACTAATACTTTTAGGTCAGGATAGCCGTTCGGTAAAAGATTTTTCCATGAACTCCGTATGTGCAGCCGGCACAGGTTCCTTTCTCGACCAGCAGGCAGAAAGACTGCGCCTTACAATAGAGGAATTCAGTGACCTGGCATTAAGATCAAAAAAACCTCCGCGGATTGCCGGTAGATGCAGCGTATTTGCTAAATCTGACATGATACATCTTCAGCAGATAGCTACACCTGTTGAAGATATCGTGGCTGGTCTCTGTTTTGCAGTTGCGAGAAACTTTAAGGGTTCCATATCAAGAGGCAGGAAAATATCTCTACCTGTATCATTCCAGGGAGGAGTTGCAGCAAACAATGGGATGGTAAGGGCTTTTAAGGAAATCTTCCGGCTCGACAAGTTATTTGTACCTGACGGTTACGCACTTATGGGAGCAATCGGTGCCGCATTAAAAAATATGCAGGAAGGCACCGTGAATCATTTTGACCTCTCGATGATTGAAGATTTTTTAAGATCCAGCAGGATTTCTGAAGACGGATATCCGCCATTGACTGACTCTTATACATTATACCAGTCGTCAATAATATTGCCAAAAAACAAAACTGCAAAAACACAAATTTCTCAAATCAGCACCAAAGAGTTTCAGAAATCAGAACGGATAAAGGCTTACCTCGGCATAGATATCGGCTCTATCAGCACCAATCTCGCAGTGATTGACGAACATGGAAGACTTCTTTCAAAAAGATATCTCATGACAGCAGGCAGGCCTATAGATGCAGTTAAACAGGGGCTTGCCGAGACAGGCGAGGAGGTCGGGGACAATGTCCTGATAATGGGTGTCGGAACGACCGGTTCGGGAAGATATATGATCGCTGACTATGTCGGCGCAGACATAGTAAAAAATGAGATTACTGCACAGGCTACCGCAGCCGCTTTTATAGATAAGAATGTCGACACAATATTTGAAATAGGTGGACAGGATTCTAAATATGTTTTCCTCAAAGACGGTGTCGTTGTTGATTTTGAGATGAATAAAGCCTGCGCAGCAGGCACCGGCTCTTTTCTCGAAGAACAGGCCGAAAAACTGAATATTTCTATAAAGGAAGAATTTGAACAACTTGCACTTTCTTCCAAAAATCCTTGCAGGCTCGGGGAAAGGTGCACTGTATTTATGGAAAACTCCCTGATGGCAAACCTTCAGAGGGGTGCTGATAAGAATGATCTCCTGGCAGGCCTTGCATATTCTATCGTACAGAATTATATAAACAGAGTTGTAGCCGGAAAAGCGATAGGTAAAAACATATTCTTCCAGGGCGGGGTGGCTTTTAATAGCTCTGTTGTAGCTGCTTTCGAGAAATATCTCAACAAAAAAATTACTGTTCCACCCAACCATGAAGTCACAGGTGCTATAGGCATGGGATTGATCGCAATGGAACACATGAAAGAAAAGACAGCAAGCAGCATGCAACAAAATAAATCTTTGTCCATGACCACGTTTAAGGGATTTGAACTTTCAAAAAGGCCTTATGAGATATCCTCTTTTGAATGCAAAGGCTGTCCAAATGTATGTGAAATAAACCGGGTGAAAATTATAGGGGAAAACGGCTTTCTTTTTTATGGTGGGAGATGCGAAAAATATGATATGAAGAAGAAAAAGACATCCAGCCTCCCTGACTTTTTTTCCTTCAGAGACGAAATGCTCTGGAAAGAATACGAAAAACGCATGGTTCCGGAAGATGGAAGTACAGCTCAAAAACCAAAAACCCGGCCCCGAAAGCTTTCGGTACCAAAATCTAAAATAAAGATAGGCATTCCTTATATTTTCTTCTTTCAAGATTACCTTCCTTTCTGGACCACACTTTTGCTGGAACTCGGTTTTGACGTTGAGGTCTCTCCAAAAACAAACAGGCAGATTGTCAACCTGGGGCTTGAGAGTGTACTTTCAGAAGCATGCTTTCCCGTAAAAGTTGCTCATGGACACATAAGATATTTACTTGATAAAGATGTCACCGCATTATTCATACCAAGTTTCATCAACCTTAACCTGCCGGGAGACAGTTTTGAAAAGGGATCAGCATGCCCTCATACACAGACAATCCCTTATATATCAAGGATAGCATTCAACGATATAAAAACAGTTACACCTATCATAAACTTAAGACTTGGCAGGAACTTTCTATTAGACGAGCTTAAAAAGGCTTTCAAACCATTCGGAGTAAAAAGTCGCATTATATCAAAGGCAATTGATTCTGCCCATACTGCACAGGAAGAATTTAAAACTTCTATAAAATCAAAAAAATCTGAGGTTATTTCCTCAATCAGGAATAATACTAAAAACAATATTATTGTAATCGTCGGTAGGACATACAATGCACTTGATAGCGGCGTAAATCTTGAAATACCCAAAAAGCTTGCAGAACTTGGTATTCTGTCAATCCCAATGGATTTCCTGCCGCTCGAAAAATATTCAATCGATAGTGAATGGCCTAATATGTACTGGGGGTCAGGACAGAGGATTCTGAAGGCTGCCAGGTTTATCAGGGAATATGAAAATCTTTATGCTATCTATATAGGTAATTTCTTATGCGGTCCTGACTCATTCATACTTAAATTTTTTAAAAAAGAGATGGGGAAGAAACCGTTCCTTCACATAGAGATAGATGAACATAGTGCTGATGCCGGCATAATAACAAGATGCGAAGCATTTATTGACAGTATAGGCAACAAAACTACAAGCCATACACCACGAGCCGAAAGTAAAGATAAAATTACTCTACCTCATCATTTATCAATTACAGGTAATTCGAAACGTACCATTTATATCCCCCGCATGTCGGATCATGCATTTGCACTTGCATCTGCTTTCGAATACTGTGGCTTAGATGCCCAGGTACTTCCCGAGTCTGACAAGAAAGCCATAGACCTTGCAAGAAAATTTGTTTCGGGAAAAGAATGCTATCCTTGTACAGTTACTACAGGTGATATGTTAAAAAAAGCATTAGAACCCGGTTTCATGCCTGAAAAGAGTGCATTCTTTATGCCCTCCGGCACAGGGCCCTGCAGATTTGGACAGTACAATATATTTCACAGGTTTGTCCTGGATGAACTGGGGTATAAAGATGTTCCCATATTCTCACCTAACCAGGACACCACTTTTTACAGTGACCTCGGGATTATCGGTAAGGACTTCACAATGCATGCATGGAAAGGAATTATTGCCCACGAACTGCTTTATAAGTGTCTCCACGAAACAAGACCTTATGAAAAACATAAAGGTTCCTCAGATGAGCTATACGAGAATTATCTTGATAAATTGTATCTATCCTTAAAAAGCAAAAATGGCAAATTAGAACATATCTTTATAAACATAAGAAAAGATTTCGAAAATATTTCCACACATAAAGAAAATAAACCCCTTATCGGGATAATAGGTGAGATATTCGTCAGGTCCCATAAATTCTCCAATGAGGACATTGTAAGGAAGGTTGAAGCCCTGGGTGGTGAGGTATGGCTCGCACCGGTTGAGGAATGGATTTACTATGTAAATTATATGGGCTTAACGAAGGCATTGTTAAAAAAGGAAAGGTCTGCTATTATTAACTTTCTTTTGAAAAAGTTTTTCCAAAAGAGAATAGAACATAAATTCGCAAAGCATTTTAAAGGATTCCTCAAGACATTGAAAGAGCCTGAAACTAAAGAGATACTCAAGAAGGCATCGCCTTATATACACAGGTCATTCGAAGGCGAAACTATTTTAAGTATCGGGAAATGTATTGATCTCTTAGAAAAAGGAGCTTCTGGTATTATAAATGCTATGCCCTTTGGGTGTATGCCGGGAACCATTGTTACCGGTATTTTGAGAGGTGTTACCAGAGACTACGGAATTCCCTGTATCAGTATCCCTTACGATGGGACAGAGTCGCCTACAACAGATATACAGCTTGAGGCATTCATGGATCAGACAAAAGAATATAAAAAAGAAAATAATTAGCAGGCATTATTTTTTAAAACAGGAGGTAAATGTGTGGGAAACGTTGTAAAATGGCGAAAAAAGAAAATGAGCAAACACAAACATAAAAAATTAAGAAAGAAAACAAAATTCCAGAGAAGAAAAAGTAAATAAGGTAATTGCATTGATTCATCCTGCTTACTTTTTATACCCCTAGAAGGCTTTAATCTAATTCACATATGAAGGAAAACTTTTTAACCTTATTCACCAATGAGGTGAATAAGGTTAAAAAATAATTTCAACAATACTCTCTACCACACAACTTTATCTTCAGTCCATCCGTTGCAGTATTGCTGTAAACCCAAATAATGCAATTCACGGTAGGCATATTTGTATTTTCATATTAATATATAATGACTTTTAAGTATTGACTAATGAACTAACTAATAGAGTATCATTTAAAAATGTTTACGCCATTTACGACAACCGGTATCGGCAGTCTTCCTCATACGGACCAGGAGGAAGCTTGCAGGCTTGTACTTGATACATTCGATATCCCTTTCTGGCCACAGCTTCCAAAACTATCATTCCGTGAATCAATGGTAGCTCAGTTCTCCGAGGGTCTTCCATATATTAAGATTGACGAACAAAAAGAAACTTTGTGGATAGAAAAAAACAGCAGCGATGCACTCACGAAGTTTTATGATACCTATTCGGAAGATTTACATATTGCCATTTCTGAGAATTTTGCAAGAGGTCTTTATGCATTCTTAAGAATGATAAGTAATAGACATTTTACTTCTCTCAAAGGACAAATTACAGGTCCGCTGACATTCACCCTTGGACTGAAAGATTCTGCTAAAAGGTTAATTTATTTTGATGAAGAACTCCGTGAAATTTCGCTCATGATTCTAAAGGCTAAAACCAGATGGCAGATAGAAATATTGAAGCCTTACGCTGAAAATATAATAATATTCATTGATGAACCGATTCTTTCTGCGCTCGGGAGCACAAGTTATATGGGAGTGAACCCTGAAGAGGCATTGAGGTTGTTAAGAGAAATCTCTGGAACAATTAAGCATGCCGGAGTCGTTCCCGGTATCCACTGCTGTAGCAAGGCTGACTGGCCATTGGTAATAAATAGCGGAGTTAAGATTATCAGTTTTGATGCATATGATTATATTGATTCCATTGCAATGTATCCGGAAGAATTTACAGGTTTTTTAAAGAATGATGGTTACCTCGCATGGGGAATAGTTCCTACAACAGATTCCATAAGGGAGGAAAACAGCGATTCGATTAAGAGACGATTTGACATCAGCATGGAGAAATTATCAAAGTCTGTTCCCCAGTCTCTCTTACAATCACGCATATTACTTACACCCTCATGCGGTACAGGCTCAAGGAGCGTTGAAGAGACTGTAAAAGTATTCAAGATACTGGTTGAATTAAAGAAGTTACTAAAAGGTGCTTCCTGATGAAAGGTATATTTATATCCTTTGAGGGAATTGAGGGGACAGGGAAAACAGTTCAATCAAAACTTCTTTATCAATATCTAATAAAAAAAGGATATGGAGTAATACTTACAGAAGAACCCGGAGGCACCCGGATTGGACTCAAAATCAGAGAATTACTCTTATCAATAGAAAATAAAGACATGACTTCTATCACGGAACTTTTGCTTTATAACGCGTCACGCGCACAGCATATAAAGGAAGTAATCCTTCCTGCAATGAAAAAAGGTGCTATAGTCATTACAGACAGGTTTACCGACTCGACCGTTGCTTATCAAGGATATGGAAGGGGGATAGATTTGAATCTTATAGATTCCATTGAGAAAACAGTAACTAACGGTTTAAAACCTGATATTACAATAATGCTGGACCTTGATGCAGAAACAGGGTTAAAAAGAAACAAAGGCATTAATAAGATAGACAGGTTGGAACTTGAAGATATAAAATTTCATAAACTTGTAAGAAACGGATACCTTGAGATTGCAGCAAAAGAACCACAAAGAATAAAATTAACAGATGCCTCAGAAGATATAGAGGAAATACATAGAAAAATAGTTAACATAGTCATTGATTACATAAATTAGAATGGCGCTAAGAGAAATTATAGGACAGGACAGGGCAGTAAAAATTCTTCTCAGATCTATTCAAAGAGCAAGAATACCTTCATCTTATCTATTTGCCGGAGAAGCAGGTATAGGAAAAAAATTTACTGCCATCAATTTTGCAAAGGCGGTGAATTGCCTTACCCCGCCATCTCCCCCCCTTACTAAGGGGGGGGACGGGGGGGTATTTGATGCATGCGATGAATGTTATTCCTGCAGGAAGATTAATGCCGGGGTTCACCCTGACTTTCTAATTATTTCTCCGGATGCCGGACAGATAAGAATCGAAGAAATACGCGCTATAAACGACATACTTTCCTATAAAGCATTTGAAGGCAGAATGAAGGTTATAATTGTTGATGAAGCAGAGACTATGAATCCATATGCAGCAAATGCTTTTCTAAAGAACCTTGAACAACCCCCGGAAGACAGTTTAATAATCCTTATATCATCAAATCCTGACCGCATGTTAGATACAATAAAATCCAGATGTTCAAGAGTAAACTTTACACCCCTTTCAAGCGAATCATGCAAAAAGGTAATACTGACATTTTTTACTAAAAAAGAAAGTGAAAAAACAACTGAAGAACTCTCGATTCTCGCAAGACTTTCGATGGGAAAGCCCGGTCTTATATTTACAGGTGATTTTATTGAAGACAGGGAATGGTGTATAAAACTTCTGAAGGGAATGCTGAATTCGGAAAAAGACAGCTGGACATCGAGAGAAGAAACAGAAAAGTGGCTGGATTTTATATTAATTTTACTCAGAGATACGGCAATAATAAAAATAACCCGGGATGAAACAAATCTCGTTAATATCGACCTCAAAGACTTTTTAACTAAGTTAAGCACTTCGATGGATTTAAAGGTTATAATAGAAACTTATCGAATATTGGATGCTTTAAAGGGATACATCAATTTCAATTTAAACAGGTCCCTCACATGGAACTACATAAGTTCTTTGCTGAGAAGGAATATGGATATTAAATATGCCTGAAGTAATCGGAGTACGCTTCAAATCTTGTGGAAAGATATACGATTTTGAGGTGAATGGTGTAGACGTAAACAAAGGGGATCTTGTTGTTGTTGAGTCTGAACTAGGCCTTAACATCGGCAACGTTGTTATTGATCGCCACACGGTAGAAGATATTGACAGAAAGCTGAAAAAAGTTATTCGCAAGGCAACAGAAGAAGACCTTCTTCAGAAACAAGAAAATAAAAAGCTCGAAGTAGAGTCCAGGGATTATTGCCTCGAGAGAATAATGGCACGCGGTATCCCGATGAAACTTGTCTGGACAGAAGTAACCCTCGACAGAAAACGTATTATTTTTTATTTCACAGCAGAAAAAAGGATTGACTTCAGAGAACTTGTCAAAGACCTTGCAGCAAAATTCAAGACAAGGATTGAGATGAGACAGATAGGCGTTAGGGACGAGGCAAAAATATTGGGCAGTTTCGGAATCTGTGGCAGAGAACTATGTTGCACGAAGTTCCTTACATCCTTTGAGCCTATTTCTATCAAAATGGCAAAGAAGCAGGAACTTGTTCTGAACACCGGCAAGCTATCAGGAATTTGCGGAAGGTTAATGTGCTGCCTGGGCTTTGAGTATGCTGAAACATATCCAGAGGATATTGCCCTTACAGAAGCTGATTCCATATCAATCTCAGAAGAAGCAGAAGCAACTGAAATGATTGTTGCTTCAAGCGACTTAATCGGAGAAACAGACCAGCCAGCAAATAAAATGGGGTTCGATATGCAACAACCTGCCCAAACAGCTGAAACCCAGGAGGGACAAGCAAATGCCAGGAAGTTCAAAAGACATAGGAGAAAACGCAGAAGAAGGCCTCAAAAAAAGTGAGAACCAAGTTTTATATTACTACACCTATTTATTATGTAAATGATGTACCTCACATCGGCCATGCGTATACAACCGTGGCTGCCGATATCCTTGCAAGATATAACAGACTAAAAGGACAAGAAGTATTTTTTTTAACTGGCACTGACGAACATGGACAGAAAGTCGATAAAGCAGCACAGGATAAAGGACACACGCCGAAAGAACATGCTGATTCAATGGTTGAGAATTTCAAAAATCTCTGGAAAAGGCTGAATATATCATATGACGCATTTATAAGGACTACAGACAATGAACATAAAAAAGTAGTTCAGGAGCTTCTTCAGAAGCTATATGATAAGAGTGAAATAGTAAAGAGAACTTATTCAGGGTGGTACTGTACGCCTGATGAAAGATTCTGGACAGAAAAAGAAGTTAAAGACGAAAAGTGCCCTGACTGCGGGAGACCTGTTGAACATATTGAAGAAGAAAATTATTTTTTCCTGATGTCTAAGTACCAGGATGATCTATTAAGGTATATAAAAAATACAGCCTATATCCTCCCTGAAACGAGAAGGAATGAAGTCCTTGGATTTCTTGAAAACAGCACATTAGGCGACCTTTGTATATCAAGACCAAAACATAGACTCTCCTGGGGAATACCACTGCCTTTTGATGATCATTTTGTAACATACGTATGGTTTGATGCACTTGTAAATTATTACTCAGCGACAAGATATCTTGCCAGTCAAAAAGACTGGTGGCCTCCTGATCATCACTTAATAGGCAAGGACATCCTCACAACACATGCTGTATACTGGTCCGCCATGTTAATGGCTCTTGGACTGGATCTTCCAAAAAATATCTTCGCACATGGATGGTGGACTGTTGAAGGGAAGAAGATGTCTAAGTCACTCGGCAATGTTGTTGACCCGTTTGCAATCGCCGATAAATACGGGTGTGATTCCTTTAGATACTTCCTTTTCAGGGAAGTACCATTCGGGCTTGATGGAGATTTCTCTGAGCAGGCGATAATAAAGCGTATTAATACTGACCTTGCAAATGATCTTGGAAATTTATTAAGCCGTTCTTTGGCCATGATCGAAAAATATAGGAATGGAGCGATTCCCTCACCAATTGAGAGTAAGGACAGGGACGATTTGGAGAAAAGGATAAAGACATGGTTTACAGATCCCCTGACCAGCATTAAAATTACTTATGATAGATTTTTAAAAAAACTTGAATTCCACCACGCCCTTGCCCAGCTGTGGGTTGTTATAAACGAGATAAACGAATATATACAGCATACTGAACCGTGGAAAGAAAAAGACCCCGGAATTCTCTCTAATATACTTTATATTCTATCAGAAGCCCTGCGCCATTTAGCAGTCTATCTCTTCCCTTTTATGCCATCCACAGCAGAAAAAATATGGCAACAACTGAATGTTGGCAGGGACTTATCAGAAATAAATTTTGACACTGAAACACAATGGGGTATTCTGAAACCCGGGACTACAATAAGAAAAGGTACAGCATTGTTCCCAAGGATAGAAAAAGTATAAAATAGTTTAATTGACAGAAAAATTATTTAATTGGTAAACTAACGGCTGATTTTAGAACAGGGAGGAGGCGTGTATGAATGCCCTATGTGAGGGTTCGTGAGAGTGAATCTTTCGAAAATGCTCTCAAGAAGTTCAAGAAACAGTGCGAAAAAGAGGGAATTCTCTCAGAGATAAAGAAAAGGGAGCATTACGATAAACCAAGTATCAAGAGAAAAAAGAAGTCAATTGCTGCGCGAAAAAAGGCCTTTAAAAAGATCAGACTCGCAATAAGATAATGTCGTTTCTGCAAAAGCTTGATGATGATTTAAAGATAGCTCTAAAAACATCGGACAGTCTGAAGGTTTCTGTTCTAAGGATTGCCAAGGCAGCCTTAAAGAACAAGCAGATTGAAAAGAGACAAGAATTGTCCGATGAGGATATACTTTCCGTTATCTCGACTCTTTCTAAACAGAGCAAAGAATCGATCGACCAGTTTACAAGGGGTGGGAGAGAAGACCTTGCAGAAAAAGAAAGGCAGGAACTTTCTATCTTACAATCATATCTGCCCAAGCAGTTAACTGCAGAGGAGATCGATTCAATAATCATTGATACAATTAAAGAATCTTCTGCCAAGGATACCAGGGACTTCGGTAAAGTTATGCGGCTTGTTATGCCCCGAGTAAAAGGTAGAGTTGATGGAAATACTGTAAATCAGAGAGTCAAAGATTTATTAGAAAAGGTATGAAACTGATAGATATTTATAAAAAAGCAATAGAAATCGCGATAGAAAACGACCCTCGCGGCAGGGATATTATCTTTAAGGATTTAGAGCGCAGGGAAAAAGACTACAATGACCTCTCAACAGAAGAAAAGGAGTTTTTTGACAAGGAGTCTCTTCAGAACCCTTATTCCGATTCCAGGATTCTCTTCGGAACAGAAGACGATGATATTAAAAGTATTCTCGTCGGCATTGATATTGACGTTGGGGAAATATTACTTGCTGACAACCTCAAGTCAAAGGGCAGAAGAATTGACCTGCTTCTTTCACATCACCCTTCGGGAAAGGCATTCGCAAACCTCTACGCCGTGATGCAGATGCAATCGGATATATTAAACAAATTCGGGGTGCCTATAAATGTTGCAGAGGGTCTTATGGACGGAAGGATAAAGGAGGTGGAGAGGAGACTGCTGCCTGTAAACCATACAAGAGCCGTAGATGCAGCCAGACTTATCGGGATCCCTTTCTTATGTCTTCATACTGCTGCCGACAACATGGTTGCAAGCTATCTGCAGCGGTTATTCGATGAAAGAAAACCCTATTTTTTATCTGATGTACTCGATATATTAAAAAACATACCTGAATACAGAATGGCAAGGATTATCAGTGTCGGACCGAAGATCATTCTCGGTTCAAAGAACAGGAAAGCTGGAAAGATCTTTGTTGATATGACAGGGGGTACCTCGGGAGCTAAAGAGATTTTCGAAAGCCTTACAAACAGCGGAGTAAGCACAATTATAGCCATGCATATCAGCGAGGATCACCGTAAGGAGGCAGAAAAATACCACATGAATTTTATTGTTGCCGGACATATTTCCAGCGACACCCTGGGTCTGAACCTGCTAATAGACGAAATCCTAAAATATGATTCTTTAGAGATACTTGAATGTTCCGGGTTCAAGAGATTCAGCAGATTGAATGAACACTGACAGAATACTCGAAGAGATAAAGTCCAAAATAGATATCGTCGATTTTATATCCAATTATGTCGAGCTAAAAAAATCAGGTCAGAATTACAAAGGTCTCTGTCCGTTCCATTCCGAAAAAACTCCATCATTTATGGTCAGCCAGCCAAAACAAATATTTCACTGCTTCGGATGCGGGGTTGGTGGTGATGTATTCAGCTTTTTAATGAAACATGATAACCTGTCTTTCAATGAAGCCAAAAAGTATATTGCAAAAAAAGCCGGCATTAAAATAACTGATTTAAACCCTGATAAACGTGTTTCAGAAAAGCGCGAAAAACTTTTAACTATTCAGAGCGAGGCCTTAAATTTTTTCAGAGAGAACTTTAAGTCTTCAGTTTCAGCACAAGCATATCTTAAAAAAAGGGGAATCAGTATAGAATCTATCGACAGTTTTCAAATAGGTTACGCTACTGCCGAACGGGATGCTCTTTTCAAGCATCTTAAAGAGAAAGGTTACTCAGATTCTTTGATAAAAGATGCGGGTCTTGCAATCTTTGATGGAAAAAGCTACAGAGACACCTTCAGGGGGCGTATTATCTTTCCGATATTCAACTTACATACAGATGTTATCGCTTTCGGCGGAAGGGTTATGGATAACTCTATGCCAAAGTATATTAACTCTCCTGAGACTGAGATATTCATAAAAGGAGATACATTGTTTGCAATAAATCTTTCGAAAGATGAAATAAGAAAGAAGGGATATGCCTTTATTGTTGAGGGATACCTTGATGCAATAGTATGCCACCAATACAGTTTTAAAAATACGGTAGCACCGTTAGGTACAGCTCTGACATCAAGACATTTACAGAGACTAAGATTACTGACCAAAATGGTTATCCTGGTATTTGACGGAGATGAAGCCGGCATTTCCGCTGCGAGAAGATCCTTGGCAATCCTTTGCGAGTCGGACCTGAGAGCTAGAGTTTTATTACTGCCCAAAGGGGAAGATCCCGACAGTTATCTGATAAAAAACGGCAGCCAGCCTTTTAAGACACTGCTGACAGATGCTGTGCCGATAATAGAGTTCCTTCTGAACACATCAAAAGGAGATAAAATAGACACTGTAAGAGAAGTTCTCGGTATAATTGCAACTGTGAAGGACTTGATTTTAGCGGATAGAATGCTAGGTGAACTTGCTGAAAGGGCAAGGATTAATGAATCCGTCCTCAGGAGTGAACTCAAAAAGATAAAAAAGAAAGTTGGTCCGCATGCAAGTGAAGAACCTAAACTTGCCAGAACAAAAATAAATAGAGAAGAATTTCTGCTTTTGAGCGCTATTATTGCATTTCCTGAAAAGGCTGATAATGTACTTTCAAGACTCAGCATTGAAGATTTAAACGATAAAACTGTCAAATCGATATTCAATAAAATCAAAATTTCTTCAGATATATTGAATATTGGTTCCTTCCTTAATAAAGCAACCGACGATGAAAAGGCTCTGATTACAGAACTCTCACTTAAACCCGGTTTTGATTTAGAACTTGTCGACAGAAACATTGATGACTGTTTTCAAAGACTTGCGCAGAAAAGATTTGAGGAAAGAGGGAGACAAGCAGAAGAATCAGGTAATATTGCAGTTCTCGATTCTTTATTGAAAGAGAAGCGTAAATTCATTAAAAGAGCAAATTTATGAAAATTTTATTTGAATATTTTGAAGATTATGACGAGGAGAAAGATGTTGAATATTCCGAGTCTGAGATAAATGACAAGGAAACCGAAGAAGAAGAAGAAGAAGAAAAGACTCCTCATTTCATAGAAGGTGAAAAAGATCCTGTCCGCATATATCTGAAGGAAATGAGCAATGTACCTTTGCTGACAAGGGAGGGCGAAATTCAAATTGCTAAAAAAATAGAAGACGGAAGAGAGAGAATTTACGGCATAATATTTTTGTTGCCCTTTTCCTTAAAAAAACTTATAACCCTGGGCAGGATGGTCAGAAGCGGAGAGGCCCCGATTGCAGAGATCATTCAAAACAGCGAAGAAGATACAGAGGAAGACCTGTTATTAGAAAGGAAAAGATTCTTTGAGATTACAAAAGAAATAGATTGTCTGATTAAGAAAATAAGGTCATCCTTTAATAAGTTAAAGGGGGCTTCATCACTTAATCCAAAAAAAGCTTTGAAGAAAAAATCTATCAGAGGAGTTAAAGGTACTAACCCGCTGATTAAGGTGATTGAGGATAACAGAAAGAAAATAATTGAAAAAGTACATGAACTTAAATTAAAGGAAGACGTCATAATAGCATTCTCTGATGAGTTAAAACGCTCGGTTACAGAGGTTGATAGTCTACACAAGAAACTTACAGCTTTAACGAGAAAGGGTAAGCTACCGTCTGCTAATACAAAGAAAGAACGTCAATTATGCAAAAAGAAAATTCAGAATAAAGAAATCTTATTCGGGATGAAGTCAGACGAGATGAAAAAGGCCTTAGGGGTTCTTACACGGGGCGAGAGAGAAGTCTTTGAGGCAAGAAAAGCATTAATAGAAGCCAATTTGCGCCTTGTAATAAGTATTGCTAAAAGATATATAGGTAGAGGCTTGAATTTTTCTGATCTCATACAGGAGGGGAACAGCGGTCTTATGAGGGCTGTTGATAAATTCGAGTATAAGCGCGGGTATAAATTCAGCACGTATGCAACCTGGTGGATAAGGCAAGCAATAACAAGGGCACTTGCAGATCAGTCAAGAACAATCAGGATACCAGTACACATGGTTGAAACTATTAATAAGATCACAAAAGTTACCAGGGAGCTTGTACAGGAGATGGGAAAGGAACCAACGCCAGTCGAGATTGCTGATCGATTGAAAATTCCTATCGAAAAAGTGAACGTGATACTAAAAATATCAAAAGAACCTATTTCTCTCGAAACACCTATTGGAGAAGAAGAGGACAGTCATCTAAGAGACTTTATAGAAGACAAGGCGATGTTGTCTCCACTTGATTTTGCTATACAGGGTGATATGCATAAAAAGATAGACAGGATTCTGTGCTCACTAACACCTAAGGAAGAAAAGATTATAAGAAAAAGGTTCGGTATTGGTGGAGACATACCACACACACTGGAAGAAGTAGGTCTCGAATTTGACGTAACCCGCGAGAGAATAAGACAGATAGAAGGAAAGGCTATTAGAAAATTGAAGCATCCTTCCAGAAGCAAATGGCTGAGAGAATTTATCGAAAGGTCTTGACGTTAAAATTCAACAGGTTTATAGTAATAAATTCTGTCTTTAATCGAGTGACTTTAGGGCCCATAGCTCAGTCGGAAGAGCTACCGGCTCATAACCGGTTGGTCCCAGGTTCGAGCCCTGGTGGGCCCACCAGATAATTTTGTTTAATAAATCGCTATAGTTCAAAATCCAAAGTTTTAAGTAAAGAAAATGGTGAAAGAAGAACTCGAACATTTAAAAGAACTTCAACAAATTGATTCGAAAATCTTAGAAAAAAAACATTTTACAGATAAAATCCCATCTAGGATATCGAAAGCTGAATTACCGCTCAGGGAATCTCAGGCTGCTCTTGACAAGATAAAACATAAGCAGGATACACTTGAAAAAAGTAAACGTGACAAAGAAAGAGAGATAGATGTCATAAATGAAAAAATTAACAAACTAAAATCCCGTATTGCAGATATAAAAACAAACAAAGAATATCAGGCACATCTGAAAGAGATAGAGTCCGTAGAAAAAGATCGTTATTCCTTAGAAGATGGAATACTTATTATCATGGAAGAGACGGATGCTGCTTTAAAGGAAATTGAATCACAGAATGCAAAACTTAGGACCGATAAGAACAAAACCGATGAATTTAAGAAGAAGTTAGAGATAGAAATGTCAGAGGCTGAGAAAGAACTTCAGTCCCTAAATGAAAAAAGGGATAGAATTGTCAATGCCATCGACAAGGAGATATATAACCAATATATGATTTTGATTGAATCATGCAATGCATTAGCCGTAACAGAGGCAAAGGGGGAAATATGCCTTGGGTGCAATATGAACATCCCTCCCCAGCTCTTTGTCGAAATAAAAAAGAACGAAGAGATTATCAACTGTCCACAATGCCGCAGGATACTCTATTTTAAAAATACCTGACCTGCAAATACTTCTTTCAAAAATTTAATACTTATTATATAATAATAAAAGATTATTATAGGTCGGAGCAGGAGGAGTGGTCGCCCCCTAAACATAGGGGGAGGAAAGTCCGAGCTCTACAGGGCAAGGTGCTCCGTAATACGGAGTGGGGGCAACCCCAAGGAAAGTGCCACAGAAAGGGAAACCGTCCCGATTTCTGTCGGGATAAGGGTGAAAAGGTGAGGTAAGAGCTCACCAGTTGAGATGGCAACATCCCAAGCTTGGTAAACCCCGCCTTGAGCAAGGTTGAATAGATTCCGCCTTGAGAAGTGCCCCTTCGAATCTTCGTCCCGACTTTATCGGGATCGAGGAGGCGGAATGGGTATAAACCGCAAGAGTTTGATGGCAACATCAGACCTTAGATGAATGACCACATATACAGAACTCGGCTTACAGCCTGCTCCGGCATTTAATAAAGGTGATAAAAATCAGGAGTTTGATTTTTAAAGAGTTTAAAGGAGTTCGAAGGGTGGTATAAAAAAATGGGAATGGAAGATCATAAACTAAAAGTATTCTGTACAGTAGCTGAGACAAAAAGTTTCTCAAAAACCTCTGAAATAATTCATCTAACCCAGCCAGCAGTGAGCCTCCAGATTCAGGCGCTTGAGGAAATATATGAAACAAAACTATTTGACAGGTCATCCAGCACAGTTACACTTACACCTGCAGGAGAAGTCTTATATAAATATGCAAAAGAAATCCTTGCACTTTATGCTTCAGCAGGAAAAGTAATAGGAAAACTGACAGGACTCGTGAAAGGTAGCCTAACCATTGGCGCCTGCTCAAATACGGGTAACTATCTCCTTCCAAGCGTTATCACGGATTTCAGGAAAATGCACAGTAAGATAAAGATACATCTCCTTGTTAGTAATACAAAAAGAGTCGTTGAAATGCTTAACTCCGGAAATATCGACCTCGGACTTGTAGAGGGTGATGTTTTAAGACAGAAAATGATAGTTAAAAAATTAATCTCTGATGAACTGCTGGTAATCGTATCGCCCAATCATCCCTGGGCAAAGAAAAAAGAAGTGTCTATGTCAGACCTTACTAAAGAACCTTTTATTTTCAGAGAAGCCGGCTCAGGAACAAGGCAGATGATAGAAAAAGTTCTAGCACGACATGGATTCTCACCACAGGACTTAAAGGTATCTACTGTACTCGGAAGCACAGAGGCTATAAAAGAAGCTGTTGAGAACGGATTGGGTGTTTCGATAATTTCACGCTGGGCAGCAAGAAAGGAAAGCAAATATGGAACGCTTCGTTTGCTCAGTTTAAAAGAGGAAAAAATGGTACGAGATTTCTCACTCATAATTAATAAAAATGCTGTTTCATCAAACGCCCTTGATGAATTCCTGACTTTTCTGAAGTCATATCCATTTGACAAATTACTGTCATAGTTACATAAGGTCTTTTATCTATAAACTTTGTAGTTAATATCCCGGAATATTCCATCTTTATCTTCTAGTTGAGCCAGCCATCTCTCTGAAATATTATCCGAAATAATTTTTTGATAAAGTATGTTAAATCTGTTCATATGTTCCTCAAACCGTTTTTTCGCATATTCCATAGCTGGTTTAGAACGTATTATGAATGTCCAGTCACTATGCTGTGACAGGAGTATTTCTCTTGCAGCCTGGTTAAGCGCCCTCCGCAATACACCTTTTGCATTAGAAAATTTTTCAGCCAGATATATCATTCGTTCTGTTGCTTTAAAAAGGTGCCTGTAAACATAATCGTTAGACTCATTCAGCCATACCTCATTATATCCCTTGTGCCCCCAGCTTGAAAGCGACGGATGACAGATTTGTAACTCTTTATATATTTGCGAATTATTTTTGATTTGAAAAGTTTGTGAGCTCAGATATTCCGGGGGCGTAATTGTCCTGAAGTTTCTACGCCCGGTACATATTCCTCTTAAAAGAAAATCAAGCCAATCTACTCCCTCAAACCACCAGTGCCCAAAAAGTTCTGTGTCGTAAGTCGCGGTAATTATCGGTTTGAGTTTAACTTTCTTAGCTTTAAAAACATCTGACAGAAAATTTATCTGAAGTTCCCTGTTAAAAATAAAATTTCCGGCATGTTCTGCAGCCTTATTTCTTGCTCGTTTTATCACGTAAGGTTCCTTATTATCCGTCTTCCCGGTTATTCTGTAATATTTAAGGCCTGTGTATGTCCTTATTCCATCGGGATTAATATATGGTTTTATATAGTCAAGATCCAGGTCAAACCCAACATCTCGATAAAAATCTCTATAATCAAAGTCACCCGGATATCCACAGACAGAAGACCAGACCTGTCTTGAGGATTCCACATCTCTCCCAAATGCAACAACTGTGGAAGGACAAGATACGGGTGCATACACTCCGTATCGGGGTAACGGGGTACCATAGACTATTCCATGTGTATCCAGGAAAAAAAATCTCATACCTGATTCTTTAATGTAATAGTCAAAACCCGGTGCGTACCCGCATTCCGGAAGCCACATGCCCTCAGGATTCTTGTTGAAATTTTTTTGATAATATTTTGAACCTGTTCTTATTTGCGCCTTGACTGCTTTAGGATACATAGACAGGTTGGGTAGGAAAGCATGGGTTGCTGCTGATGCCAATATTTCTAACTTACCTTCGTCCTGAAAAGCCTTAAAAACAGATATAAGGTTTCTTTTGTAGACATCTTCAAACAGATGTCTGATCCTCCGGAACCGTTTGTAATACATATCAACAACAGGTCGGAAGTTAATATCTCTCCTTGTCCTATAAGCCTCTTTTTCCGTTAACTCCATAAGCCGGTCTATATATTTTATACATCTTTCTCTCAGGAGATTATCATTAAGCATTTCTATAAGAGTCGGGCTAATGGACAAAGTTAATCTGAAGTCGATACCATCATTTACAAGCCTGTCGAATAAATCAAGGAGCGGTATATATGACTCGGTTATTGCTTCATAAAGCCAGTTCTCTTCAAGAAAGTAGTCATATTCAGGGTGTCTTATATAAGGTAAATGGGCGTGTAGTACTATGCACAGGAAGCCTTTATGCATTGACCAATATCTTCCCGCGTCCTTCCTCAACCCTTCCTATAATATAGAAAGGCTCTCCACTGCTGCGAAACACATCCAGCTTATCCTGGGGTAACGTTAAAAGAAGTCCTCCCGATGTCTGTGGATCAGCCAAAAGGAGCTTATTCCCCTCATTAAGATCACCAGTTATTTCTACCTTGCCTTTAAAATACTTGAGATTATTGTAAGCACCTTCAGGAACCATCCCCGCGTCTATCATTTCCTCAGTCTTTGACATTACAGGAATATCCTTTCGGCTTATTATAAAGTTTACGGATGAATCTCTAACCATGCTATAAGCATGGCCAAGGAGTCCAAAACCTGTTACATCAGTTGCAGATGTTGCTCCTGCCTCAACTGCAACCTTAGCAGCAGTATCATTAAGTCTTAGCATCCATTCTATTGCTTCATAAATATCGCTTTCTGAAAGTTTTCTTGCCTTGAGCGCTGTTGTCAGGATGCCGATACCAATAGGTTTTGTAAGGACTAAAACATCACCCGGGTTTGAACCCCTTTGTCTTAAAATCTTATTTCTGTCAACAGTACCTGTTACCGACAGACCGAATTTAAGCTCAGGGTCCTCAAAAGTATGACCACCGATCAAATTCACCTTTATCTTATCAAGTATGCTTATCGCACCCTTGAGTATTTCCTTCACTACCTCAGGCCCGAAATCACAAGATGGGAACCCAACTAAAGCAAGTGCTGTTAACGGTTTACCACCCATAGCATAAATATCACTGACAGAGTTTACTGCGCTTATAGATCCGAACAGGAAAGGTGTATTCACAACAGGTGTAATTATATCTACACTCTCTACAATCGCCTGTCCGCATGAGAGCATATAAACCCCGGCGTCATCGCCGGGTCCGACGATAAGTGAATCATCATGGGACTGTCTGATTGAACTGATAATATTTTCCAGATCCGACGGACCTGATTTACCTGCTCAACCTGCAGCTTTTACTTTTTCTGTTAATCTGTAATCCATTTCCCCTCAGATTTACAAAATAATACTTCAGGCATTTTAACATAAATCCTTCTGTTGACACTTGGCATGCAAGACATTTTTCAATAACAAGCTGTATTTATTATCTCATCAGGAACAGTTTTTTAAAGACGCAAAAACCTATTCCGGAATATTTCTGAAGAGATAAACTGCTACTATTCCGAAAATTAACGGCACAATCCATGCAGCAATAATCGGTGGCAGCACCCCTGCAAAACCCATGGAGAGCATCATTGTGTATGTAAACCAGTAGATAGTACTTATTAATAATCCAAGCCCTGCTGCAAAAAGGCCCCCTCCGATATTGCTCCTCAATGAAAGGGATATACCCAGGAGAATCATGAAGAAGTTTATAAATGGATATGATACCTTTGCGTTAAAGTCCACTATCAGTTTATCATTCTTAAACCCCGACCTTTTCAGCCTCTCTGTATATCTATAAAGTTCAAATATCCCCATCTCTTCCGGTTTTCTGATTCCTTCACTGAAAAAGTAAGGGGATTCAAGATAAGGATATTCCATTTCCTGAATCCTGTTAATCTTTCCACCTTCAATATCATATATAATGATATTCTTTAATACCCATTTGCCATCAGAACTTTCAGACCCTTCCCATTTTGCTTCTTCTGCCTCTATCCTTTCTTTAAGATAATCTTTTTCAAATATGAAAATGCTAACCTCTTTTGCAAGCTTTTTGTCAGGGATGTAAAGTTCAATTCTGACTGGAGAGCCGTTTGTTCCCCTTAGCCAGAGAGTACCATCTTCAAATTTAATATTTTTATCTTTTTTCTTAAGTATTTTTTTTATTTCGTTTGCCCTTCTTGAAAAATCAGGTGCAACAACCTCTCCAATCACAAAGGCAAGTAAACTTAACAATACACCTAACAGGATAAACGGATAAAAAAGTTTCTTTAAGCTCCCTCCAGTGGCCTTTATTGCAACAAATTCTCTGTTTCTGGAAGCATGGCTGAATACAAAAAGGCTGCATATAAGCACAGCTGCCGGCAGCAGGTATAATAGATATTTGGGAAAGTTGAAAAAGGCATACATCGACAAATTCACAAGAGAAGGCCTGTTAGGCATGAACTCGTCAATCTTTTCTATGAGTTCGAGGATACTGAATATTAAAGCAAGACCTGTACCTATGAGAACCAAGAGCTTTAAGAATTCTTTAAGGTAATACCGTTGTAATATAAGCATCTTTTATTGTAATCCGAAAGATTTATTTTGTTATTGCGATCTCTGTTATCTATATTATTACATTCATTCAACTGTTGCGCGCATTCCTGAAAAGGAATAACCCCAATAAAACTAAAATTAACGTGGATGTCCAGGCGCCAATGTAATGAGATATCTTGCCGGCCCTGACAAGATTTTCACCGTATATTAGTAGAACATAATACAGAGTAAATACTCCTAAACCTATTGCCAGGCCCCCGAGTCTGCCGGATTTCCCTGCCATAAGAGAAAGAGGCGGCCCCAGGAAGACAAGAATTATACAAAGCAACGGCAATGACAGCCTCCTGTCGAGTTCAAGCTGCAGTGAAGAAGTACGCTTAGTTTTTTTCCTTATCTCTTTAACCAATTCAAAAGGGGTAAGCTCAGGGATCTTTTTAGATGGAAGGTCTGATTCAAGCTCAAGTATCATGTTATATTTTTCGAAAATCAGTTCAGTTGTGTTTTCGCCCTTTGCAATATGAATATACCCATCCTTAAGGAAAAAGTTAGCGCCAGAACCCTCCGACCTGTACATCTTCCCTTCTTTAGCTACAAGCACCTTCGGTTCGTTTTTATTCCTTCCATCGTACATAAAAAACCCCCTGAAAGTGTCCTGGGACGGTTTCTCTCTTATCATAATAACTATGTCTTTGAATAAAGTATTAAAGGTACCTTCTTCTATTGCCGATGGCAGACGGGTTGTAATAACACTTGTTATCTCATTTCTGAGCCATGTGCTGCTCCTCGGCCCAATGTACAGGCTCACGATCATATTCAATAAAAAGCAAATTGTACCAAGAACAAAAACAGGTTTTGAAATACTGTAAAAGTCCATGCCGCTTGTCTTTAATATTACAAGCTCATTGTCAAGATTTAGCCGGCCATATACAAGTAGTATGGACAGAAGTAACGCCATAGGTATGGTCAGCAAAAGCAACTGTGGCTGTAAATACAGGATGAGTTCGGCCATATCTATAATTGATGCGCCTACACCTGAGAGGAATCTGGTCAGTCTGAGTAATCTTTCCATCATGAGAATCAGATTCAAAAATGCAAGGGTAATTATAAAGGTAAGGGTTAATTCCTTAATTATTGATCTATATATTATTTTCATGGACAGTATTTGGCTATTTTAGCATACCCCGGCAAAAACCTATTTTTATTGATCAGGATTCTATC
Source organism: Nitrospirae bacterium RBG_13_39_12 (assembly GCA_001805125.1). Lineage (GTDB taxonomy): Bacteria > Nitrospirota > Thermodesulfovibrionia > Thermodesulfovibrionales > SM23-35 > RBG-13-39-12. Next base: position 557 of record MHEF01000133.1, on the reverse strand, counting down.
TTTAAGGCAGTAACAAAGCAGTTTAACTCTTTCTTTATTCTGCATTGAAAAATTCTGACAAAAGGTTTTAAATACAAACATCATTTATTAATTTATATATTCGGGGAAAGAGAGGACAAGATGAAAGACTATTTATATGATGAGGTTGCAAAAGTTGCTTATGATCTCCACGAAAAGAGAGGAGGGATTCACGGATACGATATAGACGACTGGCTTGATGCAGAAAGAATCGTATTGGAAAGATCTGCAAAAGGAATTGCAAAAAAGCATTCAAAGATCAAGGCCAAGAAAGCAAAATAAAAAAGAAGATTTAATAATAGATTTATGTCAGGAAGCAAACCTTCTTCCGCACCTGTGATATAGTTCTTAAAAGGTAATGTCAAGTCTTTTCTGCAAATTCTCACAGAGCCTTTATCCTCAACGGTTTCCATTGGTTCCGCTTAAGCGGCGATCCTTTGCATTTTAGGTAATGTCAAGTCTTTTCTGCAAATTCTCACAGAGCCTTTATCCTCAACGGTTTCCATTGGTTCCGCTTAAGCGGCGATCCTTTGCATTTT
>MHEF01000132.1:18769-19971 GCA_001805125.1 Nitrospirae bacterium RBG_13_39_12 | reverse complement strand
TCATACAAAAGTGTTACCCATGTGCCCAGAACAATCTGTTACCTATCTCCCCGTTCGCTCAACAAAGGTGCTGCTCAAGAGCTTTTGCTACACATATGCCTACCGTGAATTGCATTTTTCGGGTTGGTGGAAAAACACAAGTTGTTTGAAACAGTGATTGCTGAAAGAGTTGATTCAGGTTTTTTCGTATTGTCGAGGAAAGCTGGTAAGGCGAAACCATCCGGCAAATTCAATCAGCAGGGAAAAAAGTTCAGACTATATCAGTTTGGGATGCTTTTTTTTCAGGATCTCCCTGGCTGTTTCAATATCGGTTCGTATCTGTTTCTCAAGACTGAAAGGGTCAGGGAATTGTCTTTCACCCCTGATCCTGTCTATGAAGTATATCCTTATCATCTTTCCTAAAATATCCCTGGAAAAATTGAACAAATGCACTTCGTAACTCACTTCAGCATTACCGAACGTAGGGTTTTTCCCGATATTTGCAACACCTTCTAAAACACTGTTATTAAAACCGACTCTGACAGCATACACCCCTTCCTTGGGTGCAATTTCGACAGGGGTAGTTATATTTGCTGTAGGGATATTTAATAGTTTTTTACCTCTGCCTTTGCCTTTTATCACGCGCCCCTCTATTGAATATGCCCTCCCAAGAAATGTCGATACTTCAGAGGCGTTACCTTTTGAGAGGAGGCTTCTGATCTTACTGCTGCTAACAATATCAGAATTGATTTTTGCATGACGCATTACCTTAACACTGAATCCATGTTTTTTCCCTCTTCTTCTTAACAGATCAACAGTACCCTGCTTGTTCTTTCCAAAGGAATAGTTAGCTCCTACAATTATCTCCCTGGCACGTATTTTTTTTACGAGCACATCCTCAATAAACTCATCAGGAAGCAAATTTGCAAACTTTCTGTTAAAGTTGACGCAGAGCAGTACATTTATTCCTGTGTCCGCTATCAGCTTTGCTTTTTCTTCGAATGTCGTAAGTATCCTGAGTTCTCTCTCCGGTGCGAGGACCTTCATCGGATGAGGTTCGAAGGTAATAGCCATTGAAGTCCCGTGTATTGCCCGGGCCTTTTTGATAACTTCAAGGAGTATCTTCCGGTGGCCAAGATGTACACCATCGAAATTACCTATTGTCAAAACAGTATTAGGATAATTTTTGTTTAATTTTTCAAGACCTCTGATTATTTCCAATA
>MHEF01000132.1:6236-18733 GCA_001805125.1 Nitrospirae bacterium RBG_13_39_12 | reverse complement strand
ACCTGCAGCATTGTCTCTTCAAATGTGCCGTTGTTATCTATTACAAAATCGGATTGCTTGACCTTTTCCTCAATCGGTAACTGGGATTTTAATCTGAGAATTGCGTCTTCTTTTTTAATCCCGTCATTTTCGAGACGGCTTAAAGCAGTCTCTTCCTTGGTATGTACTGTAACAGTCCTGTTAAACCTGTCTTTGTATCCACTTTCATAAAGAAGCGGTGCTTCAATTATTATAATCCTGTCCTTGCTGTTTGTTTTATCTAAAATAAGATCTATCCTTTCAAATACGAGCGGGTGAAGTATATTTTCTAAAGAATGTCTTAACGCTTTATTTGTAAATATCAGATCAGCAACTTTTTTCTTGTTAAGACTGCCGTTCTTACCAAAGACCGTATCACCCAGGAGCCCCCTGATATTTTTTAATACTTCTGTCTCTTTAAGCAGTGAGTCAACTATCCTGTCAGTATCGATTATAATCGCACCGAGCTTTTTGAACATGGTAAGGATCGTACTCTTTCCCATCCCATAATTCCCCGTCAGCCCGACAAAAAGCATAACCGATATTATACACTAATCTATGGTAATATTATTTGATGGAAAGAAAAGTAATTTACTTCGAAAAGGCTGGAATGGAAAACACATCTGCATGTCTTGATGCAGCCAGGGATGCGATTGAGGACAGAGGTTACAGGCATATAGTTATTGCATCTACAACAGGTGAGACAGGGCTTTTGTTTTCAGAGACATTCAAGGGCCTGCTTATTAATTTGGTTGTTGTAACACATTCATATGGATTTAAAGAACCAAATACCCATGAGATGCCGGATGACTTAAGGAAGAAGATTGAATCATACGGGGCAAAGGTCTTCACAGGTCCAATGCTTACACATTCCATAGAAACTGCATTTTCTGCAAAGTTCAGCGGCCTTTATCCGACGCTGATTGTTGCCAATACCCTCAGGCGTTTTGGTGAGGGTGCAAAGGTTTGCTGCGAAATTGTAATGATGGCTGTCGATGCAGGCATTATACCTGAAGGGGAAGAAGTCGTTGCGGTTGCAGGTACGGCAAAGGGTGCTGATACGGTACTGGTTCTTAAATCAGCAGCATCCAAGAGGTTTTTAGACCTGAAGGTTCTTGAGATACTTGCAAAACCGAGGGGTTAAGCTAAAATGACGGTTACTTTTTCGCCAACCACTATGCCGTAGTCTGAAGAAGCACTTCCTTTATAAACGAACAATTCAAGATAACCGAAGCTGTTAGTCAAAGAGTATATTCCTTTATCAGAGACCTGTGAATAATGGTATTTTATGGGTGCCTCTTTATTTTTAAATAAAACTTTAGGTTTTGCTTCAGGGTTATTTTTAGCAACGTCGTCTATTTTCTCGACCTTTATGTTTGTTGTAGCATTGCCGAAACGGTCTGTATAAATTACCTCGCCCTCTATAACATTACTTGTCGGCATCAGCGGGACCGGTACCTGTAAGCTCACATAATCAGCAACAGGTTCTCCGAATCTCGACACATTTATGTCCTTCGAAAGCCATGCAGCTACAGGTGCAAATATGTCCCTGCCATGAAAGGTTGAACTCCTGTTTGGCATGAAGTAATGTTCTGCAGTTATCTGGATAACATTCAGACTTTCGGTTGAATTATAAATTCTGGAGAAAACACCATTATCAGGCCCTATAAAATAATGGTGGTCTGTTATTACAAGGATAGGCCTGCGTACTGACCCCACACCAGGGTCTATGACAACTACGTGTATTGTTTTTACAGGAAAGTATGCAAAACTCATCTCAATCATAAAGGATGCTTCCAGAATGTTCTGAGGGGTTATCCCATGAGTGATATCAATTATATCGATGGAAGGGTTTATTTTAAGCATTACTCCTTTCATGATTCCGACAAAGGGGTCTTTGTACCCAAAGTCAGTTGTTAAAGTTATTATGGGACGCTTATCCATTCAGACCGCCTATTACTTTTTTTATATCATTAATTGTCTTTTTCTTCAAATATGCTTCTATCCCGCTGATTATATCAATGCTTGCCCCGGGGTTTACAAAATTGGCTGTGCCGACCTGAATGGCTGTAGCTCCTGCGAGCATGAACTCAATTGCATCACCGGCATCGATTATGCCTCCGATCCCTATTACAGGAATGCTGACAGCATTTGATGCTTCCCAGACCATCCTTACAGCAATTGGTTTTATCGCAGGGCCTGACAGGCCGCCTGTAATATTGGCGAGTTTCGGTTTCCATGTCTCGATGTCAATTGCCATCGCAGGTATGGTATTTATCAGTGATATGGCATCACTGCCGGCATCTTCAGCTTCTTTTGAGAATTCCTGAATATCCGGAACATTCGGGGATAATTTTGTAATTAATATTACATTCTTTAGAGATTTTTTTACCTTCGATATGAGTCTCCCGAGTGTTTTTTTATCAGTCCCGAAACTGATTCCTCCCTTTTTTACGTTCGGACATGACACATTCAGTTCTATCCCGTCAACGCCTGCATCATCAAGGGTCTCTGAAAGCTTTATATATTCGTCTGAGGTGCTGCCTAATATATTAACTATGACTTTTGTATCGAATTTTTTTAGATAAGGCAGTTTTTCTTTCAGGAATATTTTTAACCCGATGTTCTGAAGACCAATTGCATTTAGCATCCCGCATGACGTTTCACATATCCTTGGAGAAGGATTCCCTTCCATTGGGTTTAATGAGATACCTTTGACAACAACAGCACCGAGCTTGTTCAAATCAACAAACTCGGAATATTCCTCACCATAACCGAATGTCCCTGAAGCAGTCATAACAGGGTTTCTGAGTTTTAAATTGCCTATGTTGACAGTTAAATCCATAAATTCAAGGTAAGATGGATAAGGAATTGCCTTTGAGCGGATTTGAATTCCGATTTATCGGAATTCACCTCGGAGTCCCAATTTTGTTGGGACGAGAATGAGCGAAAAGGTGATTCCTTATCCATTATCTAAAAACTCCTCTACCAAATAATCTCCTCTATTGGAAATACCGGTCCTTCCTTACAGACCCTTTTGTATCCGTTAACTGTTTTGACAACACATCCCAGGCATGCACCAAACCCGCATGCCATATTTTCTTCCAATGAAACATATCCCTTGATCCCGTGCTTAATAGCTATCCTTGATATAACTTCAAGCATTGGTTTTGGTCCACAGGCATAAAGTACATAAGGGTCAGTGTGTGCTAATCGAGAGTTTATAAAATTATTTAGAAGGTCAGCGACCGTGCATTTTTCTCCAGCAGAACCGTCATCTGTGCAAACGACGGATTTATTGCATAAGCATTTTAATTCGTTGATTATTAGAAGTTCGTCTTTACATTTTGCACCATACATCAGACATGATCTTTTTGAGAAGTTTTCAGCAAGAGAAAATATGGATGCAATACCTGTTCCGCCGGCAACCAATAAAGGTGTAACCCCCTTTTCGGGTTTCGGATATCCGGTACCGAGCGGTCCGATTATACTTATAACTTTTCCACGCTTGTAATCTTTCATTAATGAGGTACCTTTGCCTTTTACGGTATAAAGGAACTGTATCCCTCCTGAAGTTTTTCTGAAAAAGCTGAAAGGTCTTTTAAGCAAAGGGTCATATGAATCCCCGGCCTCTATCATATAAAACTGTCCTGGTTTAGGGGCAGGTGCTTTTTTAAAAGGAGATATAGTAATAAGAAATGTCTTGCTGTTTAGGGAATGGTTATCTGCTATTTTTGCCCTGAAATATCTACTCAAAGTTGATCTCTAATATCTCATACTCCATGGTTCTTGCAGGTGCCTTGATTATTGCTGTATCACCAATCTCTTTACCGAGCAATGATCTTCCGACAGGTGAGTTTATTGATATCTTTCCATTCTTGACATCTGCTTCGTCAGTGCCTACCAGCATGAAAACATATTCTTCATCTGCTTCTATGTCTAAAACCTTGACCGTTGCACCGAAGGCAACTTTTGACTGGTTTATTTTAGAAGGGTCGATAACTTCAGCCAGAGCCAATTTTGTCTTCAGATCCTGAATCCTTCCTTCGATAAAAGATTGTCTTTCTTTGGCAGCATGATATTCTGCATTCTCAGACAGATCGCCATGGCCCCTTGCCTCTGAAATATCTTTGATGTTTTTTGGCCTGTCAACCTTCAAAAGCCTGTTAAGCTCTGCTTTAAGCTTTTGATAGCCATCAGGCGTCATAGGTAGTCTTTCCAACAGATTATTTACCCCTCAAGTTTTATTAATTTAACACTTTTCTGATATTTTTTTCTATATTAGATGTTATTAAAAGTATAATTTTGCATAATTTTGAATATAATTGAATAGAAGGAGAAAATAATGCTTTTTTCCAAGGTGCTTATACCAACCTTGAGAGAGACCCCTGCTGATGCAGAGGCAATAAGTAACATTCTAATGTTGAGAGCCGGGTATGTCAGGCAGCTCGCAGCAGGTCTTTATATATATTTACCACTCGGCCTCAGGGTTATAGAAAAAATAAATAGAATCCTGCGCGATGAGATGAGTGCCATTGGTGCACAGGAAATTTATCTTCCAGTGTTACATCCGGCAGAGATATGGCAGGAGACAGGCAGGTGGTCTGAAATAGGCGATGAGATGTTCAGGCTGAAGGATAGAAGCGGGAGAGACATGTGCCTTGGAATGACGCACGAGGAAATAATGACATGGCTTGTTGTAAGGGAAGTCCGTTCATACAGAGACCTGCCCCAAATATGGTATCAGATTCAGACAAAACTGAGAGATGAAGCCAGGCCCAAGAGCGGCGTTCTGAGGACAAGAGAATTCATGATGAAGGATAGCTACAGTTTTGATGTCGATGAAGATTCACTCGAAAGAAGCTATCAGCTCCATGCTGATGCCTACCACAAGATTTTCTCAAGATGTGGTCTTAAGTTTTATATGGTAGAGTCAGACCCCGGTATGATGGGAGGAGCAACTGCGCATGAATTCATGGCACCCAGCCCATCAGGCGAAGATGTGGTAGCTCTCTGCAGCTCCTGCGCCTATGCTGCAAATATTGAGCTTGCCCTCTCGACCCCCAAGAAGATGCAGGTTATGGACTGGGAATTTGAAGAGGTTCATACTCCTGAAAAACGTACAGTTGAAGAAGTTTCAAAGTTTTTAAAACTCGGTCCGGAATATTTTATTAAGAGCCTGTTGATCATAAGTGATGACGGTCCTGTACTTGCTTTGATCAGGGGAGATCAGGAGTTGCATGAAAAGAAGATAAACAGGATTATCGGCAGACATCGGTCAGCACAGAAGGGAGAGGTAAAAGAGATTCTCGGGGTTGAGGCAGGTTTTATCGGACCTATGAACCATAAACTCAGAATTATTGCCGACAGATGCCTGAAGAAAGGCATATATATTAGTGGTGCAAACAAACCACATTACCATGCGAGGGGTATAATACCGGAAAAGCATTTTAGTGCTGAATGGCATGATATACACATTGCAAAAGAAGGAGATCTATGCCAGAGATGTGACGCAGCTTTGAAGATCGAGCGGGTTATCGAGATCGGAAATATATTTAAACTCGGCACAAAATATTCTGTACCCATGAAAGCGTTATATCTTGATGAAAAAGGGATGGAAAACCCTATTGTTATGGGGAGTTATGGCATAGGCCCTGCCCGGATTGCTGCAGCAGCAATTGAGCAGAACAATGACAAGGACGGTATCATCTGGCCTGAGAGCATCGCCCCATTTGATGTTGAGATCCTGCCGTTGAATATGAAAGACGCAAAGACAATAGAGGTTGCTGAGAAAATCTATAATGACTTGAAAGAAAGAGGGATTGAGGTTTTAATGGATGACAGGGATGAAAGGGCAGGGGTGAAATTCAAAGATGCCGATTTAATAGGGATTCCCACTCAGATAATTATTGGCGAAAAGAATCTCAAAGAAGATCTTGTTGAGATTAAGGATAGAAAGACAAAAAAGACAGAAAAAGTTAGAGTTATGGAAGCAGTTAAGAGCTTAGAGATGAAATATTGAAAAAATTTTTTATTGTAAGTAAAAAAGGTTTCAAAACAATCAGCTGGAATTAAATAATAAGACTATTTAGAATCTGTCCATAAAGTTGAATTTTTGCCGTTTATTTGTCATTCCGCACTTGATGCGGAATCCAGAACCTATTGAAAACACTGGATTCCCGTTTTCACGGGAATGACACTTTTTTACGAATCTGTCAGTGTATGGACAGACACTATTTAAATTCAAAAAGAAAAATCTGATTTTTGTGCTAAAATTTTAAAAGCAAAGGCAGTATACAAAAAACTGAAGTATTTTCTTTTTTACTTTACTGAAGTATTTTCTTTTTTACTTTAAGGAATAAGGAGGGGAACATGATAGCTGCACTTATTACACTGGGAATAATAGTGCTGGTTTTATCTTTTGCTATAGCGATATATAACAAACTGATCCGGCTCAAGAATACTGTAAAGTCATCGTGGTCAGATATTGATGTCCAGCTTAAGAAGAGATATGACCTTGTACCGAATCTTGTTGAGACGGTTAGAGGCTATGCCACACATGAAAGAACTGTCTTTGAGAAGGTTACAGAGGCACGTTCTGTGGCTATGAGGGCATCAACTCCCGCGGAGAAGTCAAAAACCGAAAATATGTTCAGGGACACATTAAAAAGTCTGTTCGCTGTTGCAGAGGCATATCCTGAGCTTAAGGCAAATGTTAATTTCATACAGCTTCAGTCTCAGTTAAAAGAGTTAGAGGATAACATAGAGTATGCGAGGAGATATTACAATGCTGTTGTCCGTGATTTCAATATCCTGATCGAGTCTTTCCCATCCAACATTGTTGCGTCATCATTCGGGTTTAAGCAGGAAGAGTTTTTCGAGCTTGAAGCGCCTGAAGTCGAAAGAAAGCCTGTAAAGGTCAGTTTTTAGAAAAATGCTGAAGTGCTATATATTTAACAGGGCAGACATTCCTCAAAGTCTTTACAAAGCGATGATTTATTATGATACGGCTTATAATGTTCTATCATAATAAAAAATGTTTTTTAGGCTATAACTGTGGATAGCCAATACTTTAAGGTATCGCTGGTAAAGACTTTTCGGAACATCTGCCCTGTAGCCGGTTGCAGTATCTATGACACAGCATAAACTTATAAAATCCCATAGAGACTATTATAAAAAATCATCATGTATCACGTTTCTTGTATCGTGCATCACTTCTTTGACAATAGCTTTCTTTATCTCCCCTGTTTCTGCTCAGGACTTTACAATCAACAAATTCCATTCTGATATAACTATCAACAAAGATGCATCCTTCACAGCAAGAGAAACCATAGATGTAGAGTTTCACAGAACAAAACATGGTATCTTCCGGGAGATACCTTTTAAATATACCGATGAACGCGGGAGTACAATTATCACGCCATTAAAAGTTTTATCTGTAACTGACGAGTCAGGGAGGGACTGGAAATACAAAATAAATGTAAAAGGTAATGTTGTAAACATAAGAATTGGTGACCCAGACAAATATGTTGAAGGAAACCAAACATATTTAGTCAGCTATAAAGTTGAAAATGCGATACTTTTTTTTGATGACCACGATGAGCTTTACTGGAATGTTACAGGTAATTACTGGCCGGCACAAATAAGAGAAGCATCAGCAAATGTATTTTTGAAGCTGGATAAAAAAAGCGAAGACATGTGGGCAGCGTGCTATACAGGCGCTTATGGGGCGAAAGAATCTGATTGCAAGGTTGAGACATTTAACAATTCCGGTGAATTTTTTACAGAGAAAAACCTGAAATTCCGTGAGGGCTTTACAATAGCATTCGGATGGGACAAAGGACTCGTTTCTCCGCCATCTCTCTGGAAGAGATTGTTATGGATGTTGAATCTAAGAGAAAACTGGGTGTTCATTTTACCCGTTTTTTCTTTGATTTTCATGATAAGTTTATGGAATAAGAAGGGAAAAGACCCGAGAGTGAGAGAGGCTGTTACAGTAAGATACGAACCTCCTAAATATGGTGATAAACCACTAACACCTGGAGAAACAGGTACTTTAATTGACGAAAAGCTCGATTCAAGGGATATTACTTCGACTATCATAGGGCTTGGTGTTAAAGGATACATAAAGATAGAAGAAATGAAAACCGAGGGATTGATATTTGAATCCACAGATTACTACATCTCAAAAGCTGGAGAACCAGATGGAGATCTCAGCCCCTTTGAAAAAATGCTCATGAAAAATATATTTAAAGGTAAATTGCAGGGCAGGATGGTCTCTGATATGAAAAATGAATTTTACATACATTTAGAATCTTTAAAAAAAACCATGTATGGCGAGCTGGTCAGAAAAGGGTATTTTCTTAATAGTCCAAATACGGTAAGGAAATTATATATAACTGCAGGAATATTTGTCGCAGCAGTCGGGTTCTTCTCGGCATTGTTTCTTGCACAATCATCAACATTGAAGGGTGTGTTTGCAGGTTTGTTGACTGCTTTGCCGGTGCTTGCATTTTCAAGGGTAATGCCCGCAAAAACAAGGACCGGTGCCTCTGTATACATGGACATTTTGGGTTTTCAGGAATTTATGAACCGTGCAGAAAAAGACAGGTTGGTTCGGATTGGGGATAAAGACCTCTTCTCCAGGTTTTTGCCTTATGCTATAGCCCTTGATGTTGTGGATAAATGGGCAAAGGCTTTCGAAGGAGTCTACCAGGAAACTCCTATGTGGTATATATCGCATGGAGGTGTAAGGACTTTCAGCCCCTATAGTTTTTCTCGAACAATAAGTTCAGCAACCTCAAGCCTTGCCTCTGCAATGTTTGCATCACCAAGGGGAAGCGGTATCAGCAGCGGAGGCGGCAGTGGCTTTAGTGGTGGAGGTTTTTCAGGAGGTGGATTTGGAGGTGGCGGAGGAGGAAGTTGGTAATTGAATTAAGTGTTGAAAATATGTAACTTTTTTTATAGAATATATAAATTATTATGGCCTATTCTAATAAAACAACCGAGCGAACAAGACATATTATTGCTATTCTTTCTGTAATTGTTACACTTAGTTATCTGCATTGGAGAGTAACAGAAACGTTTAATCCAAATGCTCTTTTCTTTTCTTGGGCACTTTATGGAGCTGAGGTTTTCGGCGCAATCACAACATTTTTGTTTTACTTTACGGTGTGGAAACCTTTAACACGTGAAGCTCTACCAATTCTTCCTAACAGGACGGTGGACGTCTTTATACCAACTAAGGGCGAGTCAGTTCATATTTTGAGAAAGACTCTTCTTGCCTGTAATAAATTGAAATATCCTCATCAAACACTTGTTCTCGATGATGGAAATCGTCCTGAGGTTAAAGCCCTTTGTGAAGAATTAAAATGTATATATCTTGCCAGGGAAACCCATGAACATGCAAAGGCAGGTAATCTCAATTTCGGTTTGAAAAACTCAACTGCTGAATTCGTTGCCATTTTTGATGCTGATCATGTACCTCTTCCTAATTTCATAGACCGTCTGATTGGTTACTTCAAAGATGAAAAGGTTGCCTTTGTACAGATTCCACAGGAATTTTATAATATTGATTCTTTCCAGCATCGGGTTGATAGTAAAAAGAAGATCATCTGGGGGGAACAATATTTATTCTTTTCGGCAATTCAACCTGGAAAAGATTACTGGAATGCAGCATATTTTGTTGGTAGTTGCGCTATACTTCGCAGAAGAGCCCTCGATGATATAGGTGGTTTCGCAACCGGTTCAATAACGGAAGATATGCTTACTTCCATCCTCCTTCATGCTAAGGGATGGGCTTCGGTTTACCATAATGAAAACCTTGCGTATGGCATTGCTGCAGAGAGCCTCAAGCCCTTTCATATACAAAGGCAACGATGGGGAATCGGCAGCTGGCAGATTTTTGTAAGGGCAAATCCGCTTTTAATGAGGGGTCTTACTATTCCACAGCGCATTACATATTTTTCTTCCATGATCTATCCTTTAGAGGGGTTTCAGAAGATAATTTTTTATGTTACCCCGCCTATCGCTCTAGTTACAGGTGTTCTCCCAATGAGATCACTCGATATTAATTATCTAATTCATTTTATTCCATACTTTGCCATTTCAATCTTCGGCTTTAATGAGATGGCAAGAGGCTTCGGGGGACAGATCATGCTTGAACAGTACAGCATGGGGAAATTTGTAACTTATCTAAAAACACTAGGGATGGTCTTGTTTCCAAAGAAATCTAAGGAATTCAAGGTTACGCCAAAAGGTGAAGATTTATCAGTTCCCCATGGCCTCATAGTGCCACAGATAGGTGTTTTTCTGATAAGCATTATGGCAATTGTATGGGCTTTAGTAGAGTTACTCCTTGATATGCGCAAGGATGATTTTATCGTGGCAGTCAACTGTTTCTGGGCACTGTTCAACAGTGGTCTTGCGCTTGCTATTATCCAGCATGATTATAAGAAACTTTTTCAACGTAGGACAAGGTACAGGGTGCCTGACAGGATTCCTGTAATTTTCAAATTAACGAATATGGAAAAACCTATATGGCTTTGTGCAGTGGCAGACGATATTACCGAAGAAGGATTGTCCCTGCTTGTTATAGGACAGGTACCAATAGGTCGTGTTCTGGAGGTCAACCTGATGCTTCCTACAAAAACCCTAAGAGTAACTGGTGAGGTTGTCCAGCAACGAAGCATCACTGCCGATAATTATCCAGTTTCAAAACTTGGGATACGTTACGAGGAAGTATCACAAGATATAAAGGATGAATTGTCACGTTATCTCCATGAATCAGCTGTCTCAAAGTTTATGAGAGAATATTCCACTAAGTACAGGACTTATCTCGAAAGACGTTTTATGGCGAAGAAGTACTTCCATGAGCGTGCCTACAGAGCCCTTACATATTTCCCTGTTATTGTGAATACCGATAACATAAAACAGAAATATGCTGTTATAAAGGATATTTCAGAAACTGGCATTCTGCTGACTACCAGGGTGTTTTTTACAACAGGCTCTGAAATAGCTATGGATGTGATACTTGGAAGAGAGAAAATAAATCTTAAAGGTGTTGTTGTAAGAGACTTAGCTCATGGTACAGAGAATTATCCAGAGTTTCTTATTGGCGTACACTTCGATGAATCATCTCTTAATAAGGTAACCCAGCTCCTCAGTATTGGCGATAAAATCGGAAGTTTTGTTCTTAAATGAAAGTAGGAAGGCTGACAAACAGACACTTTCTCTGGATCATTCTGCTATTTGGTTTCTTACTTAGTGTACTTAATCTAAACTATAATTCAGTCTTCCACGACGAAGCATTTCATATCTTGTTAGGTCGCCAGGTATTAAGTGGGGAAAATTGTCCAGGTTGTGCTTATGCAACAGGTTCGGTTTTAATCCATCCGGTGGTAGCAGCAATAGGGGATTATCTGGGGGGGTTATACGGCGCCCGTGCAATGAACATCTTATTCTGCCTCGCTCTAACTATAATCATTTATGAAACAGCCCACCTCCTCTTTGACGGCAGATACGGACTCATTTCCGCTTTCTTGTTTCTGTTTGCAAGCCAGACACTCTATTTGTCAAAATTAGCAACATACGATATGATTGCCGCTTTTTTCTTAGGTCTCTCATTTTATTTGATCCTTTTGTCAGAAAAAACACCTTCAACATCTTATAAAAATGTATGGCTATTGTGTGGAGCAGTTTCTCTCTTTTTATCTGCTATAACAAAATACCTTGTGCCTGTCTTTATTCCACCACTCGTAATATATGTTTTCTTTAAACAAAAGTTTTCAAGAGCCTTGTTTTTCTTCCTCCTTCCTCTTTCTGTCTTTCTTCTTCTCTATGCATATTTTGCACTCTATCCTGATAGAGAAGCGCTTATGGGAACCATTGGCGCCTCTCGTGAGGCAACACAGATCCCCTTTTCTACCTTATATAACTGGACTTTTCGCTGGGTAGCTATGGCATATCTACTGTCATTCTTTGGCGTGTTCCATGAAAAGAAAGGTAAGATAGCAATTCTTCTCATTATACTCTCCACACCCATCATCATTATGCATCTCGCAACTGGTGCAGAGCAATCGGTGAATAAAAATGTCATTTTATCTTTTATTTTTCTAAGCCTATCTTCTGCCCTTGGAGTGGATCATATAGGGAATCTTTTTTCTATGAAGAGTACAAGCCAATCTGTAAAGACATTCTTTATCTTGGCAGTGCTCGTTGTATACTTCACATACAGTATCCATAACTTGAAATGGTTAGAAAAACAGTATCCTGATATGTCACCTGTCATAGAGTTTTTTAAAGAAAAAGGGTTTGATGGTATGAATGTAGCAATTAACTCGAGCTATGGTGATGCAGTGTATATTTACTCTCTTGGATCTCGTTTTCCTCACGCGCGATTTCTTTATATTACACAACTCAACAAAGCAGATGGTTCAAATAATCCTCTTTTTGACAAAATAGACTTTATGGTGTTTGAT
>MHEF01000132.1:0-5801 GCA_001805125.1 Nitrospirae bacterium RBG_13_39_12 | reverse complement strand
AGTGCAGCGAGAGATATTCTCAAAAATGAAGAACTATATATTACTTATACGTCCGCATCAATATATCAAGAATCTCTTCATTTTCCTTCCCTTATTTTTTTCATTAAAAATGACAGATTTCAATTTGCTTCTGAAGACAATGATGGCCTTTATTGCATTTTCTTTAGTTGCAAGTTCTGTTTATATTTTTAATGATTATCATGACATTGAGGAAGATAGAAAACACCCTACAAAGAAAAACAGACCTCTTGCCTCAGGCAAGGTCTCAAAACAGTTTGCAAAAATATTAATGATTATACTGTTGATCTTTGGATTAGCAATCTCTTATCTTTTAAAGAGTACCGTATTTTATCTTATTTTATCTTATTTTATTTTAAACCTTCTTTATACCTTAAAATTAAAACACATCGTTATTATCGATACCTTCATCATTGCTACTGGCTTTGTGATAAGAATTTTTGTCGGGTCTCAGACCGGCAATATTTGGCTGTCAATGTGGATTATTATTATGACATTTTTATTGGCTCTTTTTATAGCATTAGCAAAAAGAAGAGATGACGTGTTGATATATCTCGAAACTGGGGATAAAACAAGAAAAATAATAGACGGCTATAATCTTGAATTTTTAAATACATCTATGGTGATAATGGCCTCTGTTGTAATCGTTTCCTATATTATGTATACAATATCATCAGATGTTGTTAGTAGGATGCACAGTGAAAATTTATATCTGACGGTGGTATTCGTTATTTTAGGACTTTTGAGATATATGCATATAACTATTGTAGAGAAGAAAAGCGGTTCACCCACTGAGATGTTGTTACGGGATAGATTTTTGCAACTGTCTATTTTAGGATGGATTGCAACTTTTATACTGTTAATTTACGTGTAACTTCTATAAAACATCATTGAGCAATTAAACCTAATATGGGATTTCATTTTTAGATGAACCTTGCCCTTTTTGATTTTGATGGTACAATTACGACGAAAGACAGCATGGTCGATTTCATAACTTATGCCGGTGGTTATAAAAAATTCCTACCGGGGTTCTTTTTATTAAGTCCTATATTAATTTTATACAAATTAAAACTCATTCCTAATTGGAAAGCAAAAGAGATCGTTCTAAGTTATTTCTTTAAGGGGTGGGAAATTAAATATTTCAAAAATAAAGCAGCAAGATATTCAAGAGATGAATTACCAAAAATCATACGGAAACCCGCATTAGAAAAAATAGAGTGGCACAAAGCTCAAGGACACAGAGTTGTAGTTGTTACGGCCTCTATCGAAGACTGGGTGAGGGACTGGTGTGAAGTATACAGCTTGGATTTGATAGCGACAAAACTCGAGGTAAAGAATGGTAGGTTGACAGGTAAATTCTTAACAAAAAACTGCTATGGCATTGAAAAGGTTAAACGAATCAAAGAAAAATATAACTTAGAAGGATTTGACCAAATTTTTGTTTATGGTGATAGTTCAGATGATAGAGAAATGCTTGCTCTTGCAGATTCTAAAGAGCCTGTATAGTAAGTTTAGTAAAAATATCTTTATATTTATATGCTCTAATATAGAGTTCTAAGAATAAACACCTAAATAACTGTTTTCCCAAAGTGAAAATGAAAATATCTTGATTCAAACCTTGTTTAGCTCTTTTTAAAAACCTTCTGCATTATCTCCGGAAACTTGCTTTTGAAATCAGGATGTGACCCACCCATAAAAACCTTTAACCCCTTTATATCTTTTTTCAAATCCTCCAATTCTTTTATCGCAGCATTAATAGAATCAAGTTTTTCTGTCAGTGTTTCAATTTCCTGTTCAAGAAGATGGATTTTCTCTCTCAATATTATTTCTTTTTTCAATTTACCCTACATTTATTTAGAGCCAATATTTTAATAAAACTTTCCAGGATTAAGATAACACTCACTATTGCTAAACCTGGATATATAGTAACATCTTACATCAGGATAATTATAGACCGGCCTGAAAATTGCCATTGATAAAGTTGTATTTACCAAGGAGTTCATTAGTAAATTCTCGTAATCGGTCATTCCTGCGAAAGCAGGAATCCAGGAAAACCAACGAAAAGACTGGATTCCCGCTTAAGAATTGCGGGAATGACGGAAACATAAACAATGTGGTCTTACTTTTGAACTCCTTAGTATTTCGTTAGCCCCCGCTTTTTTGAGTGGTGATGACTTGTATGTTAGAATTTAGACATCTTTCAGAAAGGGCGTGGTTTTAAGCCCTGTCCTTTCTAACGGGGTTTACTTCATGAAAGCCTTAAGTTATAATTTTTCACATGCGCAAAAAAAATATATTCCTGATTATAATTGTTTTCCTTCTATTAGTGATTGCCGTTTATAAGATACTCCCGTATATCAAATCCAAAAACAATTATCTGGTTGTCAGCGGCAGGGTAGAAGCCGATGAAATAGAATTAGGCGCCAGGGTTATGGGTAAACTGGAAAGTGTTCTGATAGAAGACGGCGTTAATGTTAAAAAGGGCGACACTATCGCATTGATTGAAGATGCAGATTTGAAATCCAGGCGAAGACAGACTCTGGAAAGGATCGGGGAACTGGGTGAAAGAATCAATGCTGCTGAATTTGATCTCGAATATACAGCAAACAGCGTTCAGCATAGTATAGATGAGGCGCAGCAAGTCCTTTCTGTTGCAGATGCAAGATTAAAGCAATCAGAGGCAAAAAAGGAGAATGCTGAAAAGGAATTCAGCAGATATTCGAATCTCTTGGAAAAGGAAGCTGTGTCAAAGGAAAGACATGACAATGTGAAACTTGCTAATGAGCTTTCACAGGAGGAAGTAAATGTTGCCCTGAAAGAAGTTGAAAGAGCAAAGGTGTCAATGTTGAAAGCAGAGAATTCAAAAAAGCTGGTACAAGCAAAGGAGAAAGAACTCCTTGCATTACGGAAAACACTCAGCCAGTTAAGGGAAACCCTGAATCAGATAGACATAAATATAGGGTATACAGTGATAACTTCACCTTCAGACGGGATTATTCTCAAAAAGGTTGCTGAACCGGGCGAAGTACTTCTGCAGGGCGGGGTGATAGGAGTTATGATCAATCCTGATGACTTGCATATAAAGACCTATATTCCAGAAAAATATATCGGCAGGATTCAAATGGATATGAAGGCCGAAGTTTTAACCGATGCATATCCTGAGCGTCCTTTTACAGGTTATGTCTGCTATATCTCGGATAGGGCAGAGTTTACACCCAAAGAGGTCCAGTCATATGAGGAAAGGGTAAAGCAGGTTTTTGCAGCCAAGATCTGTTTTTCAAAAGGAGATAAATCTACAGATAAAGGGAAGACCTATATTGAAGTCCTTAAAAAGGGAATGCCTGTAGATGTAAAATTTGATGTTGGACCTTGAGACAGATACGCTGAAAAACCCTTGCAATTCGACGAGATTCTATTTGAATTCACATGACTGTACTCTTAGCCGCAAGTTTTTTTCAGCTTTAGGCCGGCAGGCCATGCATAGGACTCTGCGGGGTCTCAGGGCAAGCCTTTTTCAGCATATCTGGCTCACAAAAAATTCTATTAACTAAATGAAACCTCCTGTAATATCGTTCAGAAATGTATCAAAAAAATACAAAAAGAAATTTGCATTACAGGGAATCAGCCTCGATATAATTCCTTCCGAGATTACAGGCATTATAGGTCCAGACGGTTCAGGGAAAAGCACCTTTCTGAAGATATGCTCAGGCGTGTTGACCTATGAAGGCACTGCTATTTTTATGGATAAAGACCTGCTTAAAAATCCTGAATCAGCGAAAAGGCATCTAAGTTTTATGCCGCAGGGTCTCGGACTGAACCTCTATATGGACCTTTCAATTGATGAGAATATTAATTTCTTTGCTGCGATTAAGAATGTCCCTGACGATAAAAGGGATCTGTTGAAAGACAAGCTTCTTAAAGCAACCGGGTTGACACCTTTCAAGGACAGACTTGCAAAACATCTTTCAGGCGGGATGAAACAGAAGCTGGGAATCTGCTGTTCTGTGATTTCAAACCCGGATATACTTTTGCTTGACGAGCCGTCAACAGGCGTGGACCCACTTTCGAGGAGACAGTTATGGGAGCTTCTGAATGGTTTTATAAAAGAAGCAGGTACCACTCTTATACTGGCGACCTCCTATATGGATGAAGCTGAGAGATGCCATTCTGTAGGGTTTCTGCACGAAGGCAAGATTATATATAACGGGGACCCCGAGCAGCTGATGACAGAAGAAAAAGACCTTGAAAAGGCATTTTTCGAGATGCTTCTTGGGGATAAAGAACTCCCTGCTTACGATATGCCCTTTGATCTTAATTTATCTAAAAATGATTCAACAGCTATCACTATCACCGGGGTAAGCAAATATTTCGGCTCGTTTAAAGCTGTAGACAATATCAGTCTTTCAATAAAACGGGGTGAGATATTCGGATTCCTGGGACCTAACGGAGCAGGGAAAACCACACTCCTTAAATGCATTCTTGCCCTCCTCAAGCATGATGAAGGTACCATAAATGTTTTGGGCATGCAGTCAGGCAGTGCTGAGCTCAGGAAGATAATCGGCTACATGTCCCAGGTTTTTTCCCTTTACGGAGACCTTACAGTAATAGAGAACATAGAGCTTTACGGCAGTCTTTATAACATTGACAGGACAGCTTTCAGGGAGAGGGTGAAGTGGGTTATAGAGGTGTCCGGTATTGCAGGCATGGAAAATACGATTGTAAACAGGCTTCCCCTTGGGATAAAACAGAGGCTTGCCCTCGGCTGTTCAACACTGAATCTCCCTTCGGTCCTTATACTTGATGAGCCCACATCAGGAGTTGATCCTGTTGCCAGGAGGTCTTTCTGGCAGTTAATACGCATGCTTTCAGACAGGATGGGCATTACAGTAATTGTTACCACCCATAACATGGTGGAGGCTGACTTCTGTGACAGGATTGCCATTATGAATGAGGGCAGGGTCATAGCAATTGATTCCCCTGAGAATCTCAGAAAAGATTTTGTTGAAGATTCCGGTGAGGTCTATGAAATTTATCCTGAAACGCCGCTGGACACGAAAATATTCTCTTCAGACCAGATAGCGATAACACCTTTTGGAAGACGTTATCACGTATGGAAGAAAGGGTTAAGCAACAGCGAGATAAAAACATTGCTGGATACCAATAATATCAAATACCATTACGCAAGAAAAATCCTGCCTCTCATGGAGGACGTTTTTATATATTTTTTGGAGAAGAATAAGTGAAACATTTATCTATCATAACCAGAAGAAGTCATTCCAGCTTGTCTGGAATCTTTGTTTGATTTGATAAGAATAAGAAGGATTTCGGACAAGCCGAAATGACAATAAACGCTAAAGGGTTTTAAATGATAACAGGCAACAATAGCCTTAAAAGGGTCTTTGCGGTAACAGGAAAAGAGGTCAAGGAAATAGTGAGGGTGAGACTTTTTCTTATCCTTGCTTTTGTAGTTCCCTTTATCATGTTTATTGTCTTTGGCTACGGTATCAGCCTTGATATTGAGCATATGCCTTTTGCCTATATAGATTATGACCACAGCCAGTTAAGTGCACAGCTTATTGAAAAGTTCAAGGGAAGGTATTTCGACTTGAAGGAAGAAATCCTTGATTTACAGCATGCAGACAGACTCCTTACAAGCGGTAAACTCAGAGCAGTGCTTGTCATACCTCCTGACTTTTCAAAAATGATATATAAAGGCAGGGATGCAGAGGTTCAGTTTCTGATCGACGGCGGGTACCCGTACAGGGCGCTCACAGTTAAGGGTT
>MHEF01000131.1:1988-4666 GCA_001805125.1 Nitrospirae bacterium RBG_13_39_12 | reverse complement strand
ATTGTTTTTGTAGCTCTTTGAGGTTTACGAAAACTCAAATAGAGAACATCCGCTTCTTTATCATGGTCAATCCATATATGATCCAGAGGAAGCTTAACGATATCTGATGCCAAAGTAAGGCATGTCTTTACAAAGTCTTCTTTTTTTAGTGTTTTTTCCATATCACTTCTCCTTTTGGTCTTTTATCTAAAAAATATGCTGTAATAACAAAACCATCGGCATGAGAGACTTCTCTATAAATAACCACTAACTCTTTACAAATAACTTATAACTTGCAACTTGTAACGATCAGGTCTCTACGCAGCGTTTCACTCAAAAATTCTCTCCACATCTTTAATTTTGGTATTATCTGCAAGTTCAAGCTTTTCAATAAAATTTCTTAGGTCTGCCTTATTTAATATTTTCCTTTCTAAAAGGGCTTTAAGTATCGTATGGACATTAACAACATCTGTTTTTTGCTCCAAAGCAATTTCAAATGCTTTTGAGTCGTTTGTCGCAAAGACACATTTTCTTATCTTCACAATAGATATTGCTTCAAGTTCACCTTTGCCAAGAAATGGGTATAAAACTTCAAGATTCTCATACTCTGAATGTTCTTCCTTGGTAGGGACCACAACTTCAAACTTATCGAATATCTGCTGAGGAAAGGAATAGCCATACTCCAGCGGAGCGGAAAGTTCCTCTTTTATCCTGGATGTTATGCAAAGTTTAAAATTTTTCAAAAGATTAAATAAAACATCAAGAGCCTTTGCCTTAGCAAACATGCTTAAGATGTCTGTATCAAAGATAATTATCCTCATTTGCTCAAGAGCACGGAAACACCTTTCTCTAAAGTTTTCTTGTCTGGTGCTTCTATTTCTATTTTCAATCCACTTCTTGCCAGTTCCTCTTTGAAAGACTCTATGTCAAGACCTGCTATTTCAGCGGCTTTTGAAAGAGAAACCTCCCTTGACTTATAAAGTTCAGTAGCAGCTTCTATCCGAATCTCTGGTCTATATCTGAAAAAGAATCTCAATGCATCGGTATAAATAGCCTTCTTATCCTTGTAGACTCCCTTTTTTATAAGAGCATCTATCTCTTTCTCTAAAATCATCTTTACCTCCTTAATCTTTTTATGAACACTTTTAATTTACCTCTTTTGCATCAAACGTCAAATTTTTTAAGCCTTCTGCTTGACTCTTTTGGATAAAAGAATTCCCCTTGAACCCCAATTATTTTAATCTCTTTTTAATTATACATCATTTCCATTGCCTGCTTTTAGCTCATCGTTCTTGGCTCATCGTATTTAGCTCATTGCTCATCGCTTATCGTTCATCGTCTAACAACTATCAACCATGAGCTATCAGCTATGAGCTATGAGCTATTTTTTCAATCAGCCATCCATAATATTTTTCAAAATTCCACTCCGCCCAGATTCCCCTCATAAATTTTATATATTTTTTTGATAATTCAGAGAAAAGCCATCGCCTGGATCAAAAAGTAGCATGTCTCCTTTCTATCCCCTTTAGTCCATTTCAAGGTCAAGACTTCGATTGCATTCCCTCTATCACTGGAAGTTTTTTGATACGATATTCTTTCTCATCTATTGATACAATTGCTCCCTCGCGGAGTTCAGCTTCAATTAGTGGCAACACAGTTATCAGAATTCGTATGATTATGTCTGGTTTAGCATTAGCAACCCGTAATGAAATAACACTCGGACCGTTAAGTCCGCTTTGAGCAATTATTGCGGAAAAATCAAGGTCTTGTGTGATAATCACAGCTTTCTCTTGATATGACAGCTGAATAATCTCTTTATCTAAGGATGTTGCAGGGAGTTTATCTGTAACACGGATAATGTCATAACCTTTCTTTTGTAATTCTTTAACGGTTAGAGGAGAAATGTGGATATCTGCTATGAACTCTGATTTCATGTCTTTTATTCGACATAAGCAGGAACGGGACGATGATACTCTCCTGCGAGCCATGCAGCATACTCAATAGCCTGAAGAATATCTTCTTCTTCAAGTTCAGGATACGCCTTCAGGATTTCTTCGTGGGTCATGCTAGAAGCCAGCAGTTTGAGTACAAAGGCAACAGTAATACGCATTCCTCGTATGGTGGGTTGCCCCATACAGACCTCTGAATTGACAGTTATACGATCAAATGGTTTGGCCATTGTAATTTCCCCCTTTAATATTCGTTCTTTAAAAATTATAGCATTATTATAATCCCTTAATCCCTGAATTAGTTAATCCCTCAATTTCTTTAGTATTTCTATTAGCCATCCATAATATTTATCCCAATTCCATTCCGCCCAGATTTCTTCATACCTTCCGGTTTCAGCTTGAGAGCTTGACCGCTTGCCAGCCGGGAGTTTATTGATTTATAAAATGTATAATTTAGGTTTGACCCCAAATCCTCCCTCTGAGTCGAAAAATCATATACAGGTATTTCTGTTTTCTTTCCTGATTTTAATTGTTTTAAATGTTTTACAAGCAATGCTGTTTCCAGGGCATCCGGATGGTCATAGTTTATCTTTTCTCTCTTTGATGGAGTTAAATGACTATTATCCCTGTAATAAGAATCATGCTGAATTACTATGATATCCTGATTATTTAAACTGCGGATAATCGCCTCAGTTACAGTTGTTTTTCCAGAACCTGTACCGCCTGCAACTCCGATGATGAAAGAACCTG
>MHEF01000131.1:1620-1750 GCA_001805125.1 Nitrospirae bacterium RBG_13_39_12 | reverse complement strand
ATGCCATAGTGACGGGAATTTCTTTATCGACCTTTGTATAGATCCATCTGGCAACAAAAGTCTCGGTGCAATTATGCCGATGTTGTCATCCGTAAGCAACTTTTGACATATAGAACCAATTTCTCCCCTA
>MHEF01000131.1:1036-1550 GCA_001805125.1 Nitrospirae bacterium RBG_13_39_12 | reverse complement strand
AATAAGTAGTTCCATAATTTTTATTTAACCGGATTACTTTGATCTTCTCATTGTAACTTTTTAGAATTTCATCTGTCCCGTCAGAGGAGCCGTTATCGACCACCAAAATTTCATGCTCAACTTGTTCATTTCCACACTTTTGAATAATAGAAGAAATACACTCTCCAATATACTTTTCACTGTTCCAAGATAAGATTATGAAAGATAACTTCATAGTGGGAGGAGGTTATCGAAGCGGAACCAAATATTTCATAAAAACTCTTAAGGATTTGAGCGTTCTTTTTGCCTCTTGGTAATCTGAAAAACACTGTTTAAATTTATACCAAATAAACCTGGGCCTTAAATAATATTTTCTTCTGGCATAATTACAGAATTCGATTAATTCGTCAGCGGGAAGACCTTTTCGATCTAAAACGGTATTATGCAAACCTGTGTCTGTCAACCACTGGTCGAACCCAACATTTTTCAGAAAAGAATTTTCTAAAGCCCATTTATAAGCTTCTGTTCCGGGGTA
>MHEF01000131.1:720-993 GCA_001805125.1 Nitrospirae bacterium RBG_13_39_12 | reverse complement strand
ATTGCAAATTTCAATGTCTCTTCCATAGTCTTCAAGGTGTCATTCGGATTTCCCACCATAAAGCATCCATGGACGAGCAAACGGGCTTTCTTGGTGTTTCTCGCAAACTCCAAAGATTGCTTGGTATTGATCCCTTTTTTCATATTATCCAGGATTTCTTGACTGCCGCTTTCAAAGCCGGGGATTACGAGTCTGCAACCGGCTTCTTTCATTAATTTCATAGTATCTAAATCGAGGTTTACTCTTACATTGGCCCACCATTTGATCTTTCTA
>MHEF01000131.1:0-473 GCA_001805125.1 Nitrospirae bacterium RBG_13_39_12 | reverse complement strand
TTAACAGGATAGAGACCAACATTGATGTAATAGCGTCCGGGGAGAAGGGGGATCTCTGAGAGGCGGCAGGTGAGACATCCACGGTCATCAATTTTTCCAAAGATTGCATAGGCGGAGGCGATCGCCGTTTCAAAACATTTAATATTTGTTTCATTGTAAATGCCCAGGGTGACGGCCATATCGTTCACAGGTTTTATAATACGGTACTCAAGCTCAATGGTCAGACTATCTCTACTGTAAATGCTGTCAGTGGATTCGCCGCTCGCATTATAAAGACGCACAGCAGATATTGTCGCTTCCTGTGTCCCCAAACGGCTACCCTGCTCAACAGCAATGCTGGGCCGGCTTTCTCCTCCATAGAGTCTTTCGGCCCTTCTTTCTGTTCGCTGACGCATCAAATCATGGTAACAGTTGATAGCATTGTCCGGCTCACCCTGCATCACTACCCTCCCTTCTTCCAGTACGAGGACCTC
>MHEF01000130.1:28174-32013 GCA_001805125.1 Nitrospirae bacterium RBG_13_39_12 | reverse complement strand
TCTCATCCGGCAATACATTATGTCTGAAGATATGTTCGATATTGTTCTCATCCCATTCAAATTCTGTTATCTCCATATGTTTTATATTAAATAAAAACATATTGCTATTGTCAATATCATTTTTGTGGCCTTTCAGTCAAAACAGGTTTGTTTAAAAAAGATTCACCTCGTACTAAACACCTGTGAATCGTCCGCTTCACATAGGAAAGGTCTCGTAGATGAGATTTTGTAATCCGTGATGAGTACATTTAAAAAGAGACGACCCCGTGGACGGTCTGAGAGAGTTTGTTACAGCCACAAAAAGCCTTTTTACTGATGAGAGTTCTGATATCACCTACTCACAGAAGCAAACGTTTTAGTGGAGCCAAAGATTATGTTTGATTCCTCAGAAAATTATCACCCATGATGATCTCGATACAGAGCAAAGCGTCACACAGAAAGAGAGATTTTGCGCAATTTAAGACTTGTCTTCATTACTCCCTATAACGCGTATTCGAGACCACATCATTCGAAAATTCGAGTCCACACAGAATTCTTCATTTTTAAAGTTTATCTGCCTATCTCAATTACTTCCTCAAATCCTCCCTTTAGACTTATTGACCTGTCACTATTTCCTCAAAGTGATATCGTATACGACCGATTCAAATAAAAAATGGATTTTGGTATCATATTAGCGGGTCCAGAAATTTTTCTGGAGGTTGAAAGAGAATGAATAGTCGGGCCGCTATTCCGGAAATACTTTCGGGCAGCGGTTTTTTTATTTGAAGAAAAAGATATCAACGGCTCAAATATTGAGCTCAAAAAGGAGGATTTTATGTTAGCATTGGCGTTTGTTAATCGCAAATTATTAATAACCTCTGCAATTCTTTTGGTGCTGTTGGTCCCTGCATTTGCATGGGGAGAATCCGATAGGGGACTATCGGCAGGAGAAACTCTTTATGTGCCTGTCTATTCAAATGTGTATTCGGGTCCGAAAGCTAACCCGCTTCAGCTTGCCACAATGTTGAGTATACACAATATAGACCCTAAATATTCTATCACCATGTTGAAGGCGGATTATTATGACTCGAACGGTAGATTTGTTGAGAGTTACGTTAAGAGTCCAGTGACATTGAACCCCTTTGCTCACGCCTATTTTTACCTCAAAGAATACGATAAGAGAGGAGGTCCGGGCGCGAACTTCATTGTGAAGTGGCGCGCAGAGAAAAAAGTCAACCAACCGATTGTAGAGGCATTAATGTTAGGCGTGAGAGAGGGTGTTTCTTTCCTATCAACGGGGCATACGATTATCGAACACGGGAAATAATTCACAAGTGAATGGAATATGAATTCCTGAAATCACTGGTAGTTATTCTCATCGCTTCTGCGGCGGTTGTTTTACTTCTGTACAGGCTGAAGATGCCTCCGCTCGTGGGGTTTATTGTCGCCGGGATCATTATCGGTCCCCACGGAGTCGGACTGATAAAGGACATCCACGCTATTCAGACGCTAGCGGAAATCGGCGTCATACTCCTTCTCTTCACAATCGGCATAGAGTTTTCTCTGACAAGGCTTGTCAGGATCAGAAAGGCTGTTCTGGGCGGGGGCGGAGCACAGGTTTTTCTTACTATCCTATTATCCGCTCTGGTTACTTACATTGCTTTGGGTAATATCAACATATCAATCTTTTTTGGATTTCTTTATGCCCTGAGCAGTACTGCGATCGTACTAAAGCTGCTTTCCGAAAGAGGGGAAATAGATTCGCCTCACGGGCATACGATGGTCGGCATCCTGATCTTTCAGGACCTCTGCGTTGTACCGCTCATGCTTATCATCCCTGTCCTTTCGGGGGGTTCGTTCAATTTTATGGATCTGGCATTAAAGATGGGGACGGCAGTCCTGATTATTGTCATCGTTCTGCTCAGTGCAAGATGGCTTGTTCCTGCCCTGCTCCATCAGGTAGTTGGGACCAAAAGCAGAGAGCTATTCTTGACCTCCGTCATTCTTATCTGTCTCGGCATAGCGCTGCTGACTTCACGGTTCGGTCTGTCACTTTCGCTCGGCGCCTTTCTTGCGGGTCTCATCATATCGGAGTCGGAGTATGCCCATCAGGCGATAGCAGACATTTTGCCATTCAAAGACAGCTTTATGGGCCTCTTTTTTGTATCCATAGGGATGTTGATGGACACGAGATTTATATTAAATAATAGCTTCACGATAATAGGGGTGGTTGTATTTATATTCATCTTGAAAATCATGACGGGGAGTGCATCCGCTTTGCTCATTGGATCTTCCTTAAGATCTTCTGTTCTTACCGGCTTGGGACTTGCACAGATAGGTGAATTTTCCTTCGTCCTTGCGGTTGCCGGAAAAGCATCCCGACTTATCACTGAAGAGTTATATCAGATATTTCTTTCATCTTCCGTTGCAACCATGATTGTGACGCCGTTAGTGGTGAGTGCGGCGCCGAACGTATCCGAATGGATAACAGCGAGGCCGCTGCTTAAGAAACTGAGCAGAAGCAGAAGAATGGCAGAAGAAGCTCATCCCATAAAAAAACACGACCATGTAATCATAATAGGTTTCGGTTTGAACGGAAGAAATCTGGCAAGGGTGTTAAAGGAAGCTGAAGTTCCCTATACTGTGCTTGAGATGAACAGCGACACAGTGAGGAAAATGAGAAAAAAGGGTGAACCGATCCATTACGGCGATGGCACAAGCAAGGAAATTCTTAATAAGATGGGCATCGCAAGGGCGAGACTGTTGGTCGTTGCAGTTTCGGATCCTATTTCAACCAGGCGAATTGTTTCTATAGCAAGACAGACAAATTCCGGCATCTATATTATCGTGAGGACGCGATATTTCGTTGAGGTTGATGAGCTTAAATCTCTTGGTGCTGACGAGGTAATCCCCGAAGAGTTCGAAACATCCATAGAGATATTTTCAAGGGTGTTACATCGGTACAGTTTCCCCAGAAATGTGATACTCGATATGGTGGACAATATTAGAAGTAACAGTTATACAGCGCTGAGAAGTATCGAACTGCCGAGGAGGCATCTCTTTGAGCGATATGAATGGCTCCCTCAAATAGAAATAGACGGCTACCGCATCCCGGAAAGTTCGCATCTCATTGAAAAAACGATTAAAGAACTACAGGTCAGAAAAAAAACAGGTGTGACCATTATTGCGGTGAGAAGGGGAAAAGAAGTACTTACTAACCCCGAACCTGACTTCAGGTTCAAACAGGGTGACTTCATACTATTTACAGGAGATAGAGAGAACATGAATACTGCCTTGAACTACTTCAAGGAGAAAATGTGATGCTCCTCTGGATTGGATTAATAATCTGCACAATAGTAATTGTTTATTCGGGCACGAAACTCTCAAAATACGGCGATATTATCGCTGAAAAGACGGGGCTTGGAAGGGCATGGATTGGTCTTGTGCTCATAGCCTCTGTAACTTTGCAGTTCGCATGCGGCCTTTAGGGAGGAAGCAAACGCCTGTTGCTACTTCTTAAAACTATTTTTTTGGATGGAAAAGTCGCGCTGCGACATAAGCCCCTCATACAAAAACTTGATGAAGGAAAGGCGCCCTTTGGTTTGGAAGCAGAACGAATAGGGGCTTAAAACACAAATTTTACAAATTGATCAGGAATAATAATGATCTGGAATAGGCGCTGTTTGAAAATGTGTATATAGAGCAGATTATGCCAGGCCGAGCAGGAAGTCCTGACAGGGCTGTATCATGATTCCGTCACGAAGCAGCTTTTCACGGCCGCGATAAAAGGCCCGGATGGGTGCGGGGCCTTGAAAACCCCGGTATCGAAGAAACAGAACTTGGGATGTTGTGCAGAATAT
>MHEF01000130.1:26013-28159 GCA_001805125.1 Nitrospirae bacterium RBG_13_39_12 | reverse complement strand
CTGCATTCAAGAGATTTTGTCGCCCCGGCGACTCGCTGAGGAGAGATGCATATGTGCCTACCAGCTTTAAAATCTAACTGCATTTTTCGGGTTAATGATTTGAAAGCAACAAGCTCTACCATGTTCTAAGTTGAAACTCTTCCATTATATATGTATTTCTTCAGTTTCAGGATTCTGTGCAATTTTGTCTATTCTTTTCTTCTGCCAAGAATATAAAGGTTCGTCCAACGAATATTCAGTTATTGGTCTTAACCCTCTTCCCGCATATTCAAGTGTTTTAAATAAATAACCCATGAACGATCCCGAATAGCGATAGTATCGTATGCAGCCTTCAATTCGCTTTTGAATCAAATACTCGTATCCCTTCCAACGAGAAATTTTGGGATGATGTTCGATCCACTCATCAATAGTGAACCTCAGCAACTTAATAATTTCCTGTTTAGCTGTCACATTTCCTTTTTGAGCAATTCTTACCAACGCAATGCTAATGATATCTCGTATCGAATTATTATCTTTATCATCCGGAGTCAGAAAGGTATAAAGTTTGCCATCGTATTTACGAAGAATCATTTTAACCTCATCTTTACTCAGATACAGTTTGGTTCCGTTTCGCCGGGATGTAATCCACTTTCTTTGAAATTTACGATACAAAGCACGGGTAATTCTGTCCCAATCTATGCCGCCGCTTTCTCTTCTTATGTTTTTCTGAAAAAAACGATAAATATGTGGAGCGCATCCTCGTATCCAGGAGCTATTGAATGTATGGGGTTGTCTCTCTATGAGTAGTTTGTTTATAGTTTTAATAGCAGAATCAAAATCCATTGTCTTAACTTATATCGAAACGGCAGTTATTGCCGGTCTTTCCGTTTGAGGCCGTAGATTTACAATAGGAAAATGAGGAAGGTTTTTCAACAGTCTCTCGTTCATTTGGGAAAGGATTATGTTCATTTATTTAATAAGTTCAATTTTAGTGAACAGTAAATATTGCTGAACATGTAGGGCAGCTGGCTCTCACATATAAGATTTTTGCTTCAGAACTTGACTTTTTGTTCATTATTTTGCTATGTTCATATTAACTGAACATAATGAATAAGTGAACAAAACTATGGACAGAAACAATATAGATACACAAGAAGAAATCTTCAACCTTGCCATCGAGGCGTTTCGAAAAAACGTCCCGGTGCAGACCAAGATTGAGACGTTAGCGCTGGGGCCTAATTTCGCGCTTGAATTTCGACCAGACCGGCGCATAAAGATGATAATGCAGGAGAAGACCCTGGATTACTATGCTGAAATAAAAACGACTATTACAAAGACCCACAAACTCTTATTGCTGATACACAAAGAGAAACTCAACTACCCTCTTTTATTGGTCACAAAATATGTAAATGCGCAGATGGCTGAGCAGTTTAGGCTTGATGGCATAGAATTCATCGACACAGCCGGCAACGCCTTTATAAAACAGCCTCCAATATATATTTTTATAAAGGGTAACAAACCCCCGGAGGATGTCAGAAAAGCTCCGCTCAAAAGAGCATTCAAGCCCGCAGGTCTCAAAATCATTTATGCTTTCCTTTGCACCCCCGGCTTTGAGAATAAGGCGTACCGGGAGCTAGCTGCTGCTACAGATGTAGCCCTCGGTACAGTCGGCTGGATTATGAAAGAACTAAAGGACATTGGCTTTCTCCTCGATATGGGGAAACGAGGGAATAAACTGACAGAAAGAGAAAATCTGTTTCAAAGATGGGTTACAGCTTATCCAGAAAAATTGAGACCAAAGCTAATTCTCGGTCGATATAGAGGCGAATATGGTTGGTGGCAACAGATGAAACTTGACCCGCTAACAGCACAGTGGGGTGGAGAGGTCGCTGCTGAAAGACTCACACATTACCTTAAACCCGAAATCATCACAATATATACAACGGCTCAGCAGCTTAATCAGCTGTTGCTCGGGAACAGGCTCAGGAAAGATACTGAAGGAGATGTTGAAATCCTCGAAAGGTTCTGGAAGCCAGCTGGTAAATTGGAATATGAAGACCTTGTGCACCCGATCCTTGTTTATGCAGACCTCCTGGCAACCGGGAATCAGAGGAATATTGAGACAGCGAAGATGATCTATGAGCAACATATCATTCAACTTATCAGG
>MHEF01000130.1:22803-25954 GCA_001805125.1 Nitrospirae bacterium RBG_13_39_12 | reverse complement strand
TGAGTATTCCGTTTTTTGTGGTTGGCGCTTCCGCAAGGGACTTCATTCTTAAATATTGCTACGGCATCGAACCGCCGAGGATGACGAAAGACATCGACCTCGGAGTTGAAGTTGCCAGTTGGGAGCAGTTCAAACAGTTGAAGAAAGCATTAATAGCAACTGGCAAATTCTTTCCTGCAACGGAACAACAAAGGTTCAGCTTCGATTCCGTCATGATCGATATAGTTCCCTTCGGAGCTATTACTGATAAAAACAGGCAGATCAGCTGGCCGCCGGAGCATGAGATATTTATGACTATGGTTGGATTCAAGGAGGCTTATGAATACTCAATTACGGTCAGGCTAAGCTCTGATCCGGAACTTGATATCAAGCTACCTACCTTGCCAGGTCTGGCGCTCATGAAAATCATTTCCTGGAAAGAGAAATATCCTGAACGGAAGAAAGATACTGAGGATCTGTTGCTCATTATGCAGAAATATGAAGAAGCCGGTAACTTTGACAGGCTTTACGATAAAGAGCAGGATCTGCTACAGGAAGAGAAATTTGATACGAGGCACGCCGGTATCAGGCTGCTTGGCCGGGATATGACAAAGATCGCCGATCCAGAAACACTGAACATCGTCAAGACCATTTTAAACAGTGAAACAGAGGAACAGTCTCAATACAAATTAGTCACTGATATGATCAGAGGCTATCTCACGTTCGATCGTCATTTTGAAGAAGTATTGCTTCAGGTTGAGAAACTGAGGAAAGGGATCGACGAAGCCGGCAAAAAATAAATTACTTTAGGGTCCTCTTCAGTGCGAATCAGGGCAAGTTCGCAAATATGTCCCTTCTTGTGCACATATTTTAACCATTTTAAAGTCCTTCTCATTGCCGGCCACAAAAATGTCAGTCTTGTTATAGACTGCTGTTGAGAGAATAATCCTGTCATTCTGTGGAAGTTTGCGTGCCTCTGCATGTTTGAGATCTGCGGCGATGTCTCCCAATATCAGTTCGTTGAGAAGCTCTTCTGCCTCGGGCTTTTGGGGAAAAGCATGAAACTTCGTTAGTTATTGATTTTAACCCCGATAATGCAAATGAATAATGTCTGCATTATTCAGGTTACTAATAAGACCATAAGTAAAGCCACATCTGTCATCCCCGCAGTCCTTAAGCGGGAATCCAGTTTTCTTTGGTTTTCCTGGATTCCTGCCTTCGCAGGAATGACTGATTATGAGGCTTTACTAATGAACTTCTTAGTAATGTGGTGCCGGTGGTGGGAGTTGAACCCACACGGAGTTGCCCCCACCGGATTTTGAGTCCGGCGCGTCTGCCAATTCCACCACACCGGCAATAAAAAAATAATAAATTAGAATATCTAAATCCTAAACTAATTCAGAAAAAATAGCGTAATTAAATCTGCTTAGAATTTCGGATTTCAGCACCTTCCCCAAATTTTACATTTTGTATTTTACAATTTGCAATTGTAGTAATGTGCTATTTTCCTATACAGAAATCGTTGAATATCTTGTTCAATATATCTTCTGTTGTTATGGTCCCTACAATCTCGCCAAGCCTGTCCATGGATTCCCTGAGTTCAAGTGCAAGGATTTCAAAGGGCTGATTTTCAATCAAAGCAGAAACAGCCCTGTCGAGGGATATCCTGGCATTTTCTATTGCGCTCTTGTGCCTGAGATTTGTAATAACAACTCCTTCTCTTTCTTCTTTCCAATCCTTGAGGCATGATTCAAGAATCCTGGCTTTCAAGTCATTGAGACCATCTCCTCTGGTTGCAGATATATTCAAAACAATAGAATTGGGCATTAAGCGTGAGATGATAACATGTTTATCAACTACTGTCGGAAGGTCACATTTGTTTAGGACAAATATTACGTTTTTATTGTTTACCTTCTCGATAACATCAAAATCTTCTTCCTTAAGAGGTTCACTGGAATCAAACATAGCAATTATAAGATCAGCACTTTTGATGCTCTGGAGGCTTCTCTTTACACCCTCTCGTTCAGTGATATCCTGCACGGCTCTTATGCCTGCTGTGTCAATAATCCTCAGTGGAAGGCCGTTTATATTCAGGTATTCCTCGATTATGTCTCTTGTCGTGCCAGGAAATTCTGTTACAATTGCACGGTCTTTATTAAGAAACGCATTAAGAAGAGATGACTTGCCTACATTTGGTTTTCCAACAATTACTGTTGAAAGTCCTTCCCTGAAAAATCTTGCCTCATCATAAGTTTTAAGAAGGTTCTCAAGTTCTCTGCTGATATTTTTCATTGAATCTAGCATAACGTGTTTTGATGGTGTATCTATTTCATCCTCCGGAAAATCAATATCAGCTTCGACAATGGCACAAAGCTCTTTTAGCCTATCTCTCAACAGAGTTATTTTTTCAGACAGGCCACCATTTAATTGTTCAATTGCAATCCTTCTGCTTTCATCGGTTTTAGCCCTTATAAGGTCAATTACTGCTTCTGCCTGGCTAAGGTCTATTCTTCCATTAATAAAAGCCCTTCTAGTAAATTCTCCTGGCTCCGCAAGTCTTGCCCCGTGTTTAAGAACAAGCTCAAGAGTCTTTCTCAGAGGAATCATACCACCATGGCAATTTATCTCAACAACATCTTCTTTTGTATAGGAATATGGAGAGCGCATTAAAGTAACTAACACCTCATCAATTTTTTCCATGTTTAACGGATTTTTTATATAACCGTAGTTTACTCTGTAGGATTTTAAATTGTTAAGTGACTTGTCTTTTGGAGAAATAAAGATTTTTTCTGCTATCTTAATAGAATCTTTTCCGCTTAATCTGACAATCCCTATCCCGCCTTCACCAAGGGGGGTAGATATTGCTGCAATAGTATCATCTGTAAACATATTTAATGTGTAGCTCGGAAAAAATCATGAGAAGATTAAAGTTTATGATGATTCTTTTTTAACTTTTTTGTTTGCATAGAACTGCTGGGCAATACTGAAGACATTATTCATGAGCCAGTAAAGGACAAGGCCTGATGCAAAATTTAGAAACAGGAATGTAAATATAATCGGCATGAGCATCATCATCTTATTCTGTTTTGGGTCTAAGGATGTAGGTGTCATTTTCTGTTGGATTACCATGGTTAAGCCCATGACTATGGGCAATGGGCCTACGGCAAATCCA
>MHEF01000130.1:0-22791 GCA_001805125.1 Nitrospirae bacterium RBG_13_39_12 | reverse complement strand
AAGGATGAAGGAAGGTGTCCAAAGAGTGTGTCTGGTGCAGAAAGATCTTTTATCCATAGCATAAACGGTGCACCCCTGAGTTCTATTGCTATCATTAATATCTTATAAAGTGCAAAGAATACAGGAATCTGAAGAAGCATCGGCAAGCAACCCCCGATAGGGTTTACCTTGTGTTTTTTGTAAAGTTCCATCATCTCCTTCTGCATCTTCTGAGGGTCTTTTTTGTGTTTTTCCTTTACCTCAGCCATTCTTGGTTGTAATTCCTGCATCTTCTTCATTGACTTTTGACTTTTATTAACAAGCGGGATGAAAGGTATTCTTACTATAAAAGTAAGGAAGATTATTGCCCATCCGTAATTTCCGATTAATGAGTAAAAAAACTTGAGTATCCAGAAAAGGGGCAGAGCAATTATTGAGAAGAACCCGAAATCTATTATATGTTCAAGTCCTACATTTAAATCCTTTAGTCTATTATATTCTTTTGGACCTGCATAAAGAATAAAGCTGTTTACACCTGGTCTGCCCTTGAATGCAATAACAGGAGAGTCCTTCAGTTTCCATACTTTTGCTTCTTCAACACCAGTAACCGGGACAAGGGCCGCAAAAAAATACTTGTCTTCCTGGGCTATCCACCTCAGACCTTCCTTAAAGCTCTCGGCTTCTTTCAATTTATCAGGATTGAATTCTTTTCTATCAGTATCTTTGAGAAGAACAGGGCCTACATGTGAATAGGCAGAGTTACTTTCATTTATACCAAAATCAGTGCCCAAGGCTATCCAATAGTCAGGAAGCCCGGAGACATCATCTTTAATATCAACCTTGTAGCTATCATTATAAAATGTATATGTTCTCTTAACAGAAGATCCTGAATTCAAGTATTCAAATATAAGTGAACCTGACTTTTTATAATTATTTAGTAATATATCCTGTTCTCCGCCAGAGCTAGTAACACTAAAGCTTACATTTGAAAGGTTAAAACTGTCTTTTGAACCTATTCCAAGAGGAGGTTCTATGCCAGTCTTTCTAAGCAATACGACGTTTTTACCATCTTTATCTTTGTATTTTTTAATCTCATAATGTTTTAAAGTTGCGCCTTTGGTTGTAAAAACAGCTGAATATAGTTCTGTTTCTACACTTATTTCCTTTTCTTCAGAAGTTACAGCTAGCGGTTTACTTATATCAGCAATAGTAGGCTCTAAAGGTTTTACAGGTGCGGGTTTTTCTATTTCCTCTACGTTTGCCTGCTTCTGAACCCTACGGGGGACGGGTTTAACAAAAAAGTACTGATAGAGTAATAGGATAGCAAATGCAAGTGCTATAGCAAGGAGGGTTCTCTTTTCCATGTTTATTTCACAGGATCATACCCACCGGGATGAAAGGGATGACACCTTAATATCCTCCTGAATGTAAGATAGAATCCTCTAATGACACCATGTTTATTTATCGCATCAATCGAATATTCAGAGCATGTGGGAGTATACCTGCAACTCAAAGGGAATAAGGGTGACAGGATATATTTATAAAGCCTTATAATTATTACAAAAAAAAATTTCATTTCAAGAATATCTTTTATTTTTTAATAAGAAAGATCTAATTTTCAGGTTTTCTTTCCAGCTATCTCTCCATTTAATAATATTGCATTTATTCCTGTTATTTTCGTAAAAAATTTATTGATATCAAAAATGAATTCATCTAATTTGCCCTCTGCAGAGGATTTTCTGGCGATAATAACAAAGTCGTAATTTAAAGGCAATCCTTTTAAAAGTTTTTTCATGGCCTCTCTCAGTAGACGTTTTATCTTGTTCCTTGTAACAGCGTTACCTGCCTTTTTGCTTATGGAAAGGCCAAGACGGTTAAAAGTTAGTTCATTAGGCCTAGCGTATATAACGAGATATTTTGAAGATAAGGTAACCCCTACCTTAAATACCGATTCAAAATCCCGCCTTTTTGTTAAAGAGGTAAAGGATTTTTCACTCCTTAAATAGTTAATCTTTTACGCCCCTTAGCCCTTCTCCTTTTAAGAATCCTACGCCCGCCCGCAGAACTCATCTTTTTTAGAAAGCCATGAGTTCTTTTTCGTTTAACCTTATGTGGATGATATGTAGTATATGTTCCCATAATATTTAACTTTTAAACAAGAATTATAAATTGTTTTTAAAATTAAAGTCAAGTTACACATCAGCTACACATCAGCTATGTGTCACACATCAGCTAAATAAAAACTAGTATAAAACAGTAAAAAGAAGATTTTTTGTTTGATTTACTGGTAAATTAATATATAAATACAAAACCTGTAGATTTTTAAAGGGAGGATTAATTTGTGAAGAATATGTTAAAGGTACAGGATCTCTGGGTATCTGTTGGTGATAGGAAAGTATTAAAAGGTGTTAACTTTTCAATGGAATATGGAGAGATTCATACATTATTCGGACCTAATGGTGCAGGTAAAACATCTTTTATGATGACATTGATGGGCTTCCCAAAATATAGGGTAGAGCAAGGCAAGATATATTTTAAAGGTGAAGATATAACTGGTAAAGATGTTCATGAAAGAGCACATCTTGGTCTCGGTATTTCTTTTCAGAGGCCACCTACGGTAAGAGGTGTTACATTAAAAAAGATGATAGAAATTATAGCTGATAAAGAGTTAATAAAAGAAGAGATTAGCGAAACTGTAAAGAAGCTTAATCTTTCAGGACATCTGGACAGAGGACTTAATGACGGTTTTTCAGGCGGTGAGATGAAACGCTCGGAGCTTTTGCAACTTATGGTGCAGAGACCTGATATGGTCCTCATAGACGAACCCGAATCTGGTGTTGACATTGAAAATATTGCCCTTGTGGGAGAAGCAATAAATACGCTTTTAGGAAAAGATAAGGTAAAAGATCAAAAAAGAGGCGCCATAATTATAACTCACACCGGGTATATCCTTGACTTTGTAAATACCGACAAGGGATATATTATTATTGATGGTAATTTGGTATGTGGAGGAAACCCTCGTGACATTCTTTCAGAAATCAAAAAGCATGGTTACAGGAGGTGTGTAGAATGCCGATAAGCACGTCATACCTTTCTGATATAAAGGTGAAGGCTGAAAAGGCAAAAGAAAAAAAGGCAGTTTTTGGCCCGGACATAGACCTTTCGCGTTACACCCAGCATATCGAAAGAGGAAGAATAGAGAGTCTCGAGAACTTATCTCAACAGGCAAAAGAAGCTGCTATCATGACAGGGATAAACATAAAGGAAGAGTTAAGGTCGGGATCGTATTTTCAAATTGATCAATCCGTTGTCTACGAAAGTTTGAATAAGGCTTATGAGGGTAAGCTTGAAATAATGAGCACTACCGATGCTCTCAACAGGTATGATTGGCTCGAAGACTACTATTGGAAAGCGGTTCCTGTTGATCAGGATAAATATACTGCCCAGGCAGCACTGAATATGACTCACGGATACTTCATTAGGGTATTTCCTCATCAAAAGCCACAATATCCTGTACAGTCATGTTTGTTGGTTGCAGAAAATTATGTAAGTCAAAACGTTCATAACATAATCATAGTAGAAGAAGGTGCAGAACTCCAGGTAATAACTGGCTGTACATTGTCTAAGAGCGGTGCTGAAGGAATACATCTGGGAATTTCTGAATTTTATGTTAAGAAAGGCGGAAAACTTTTCTTCACAATGATCCATAATTGGGCTGACAATTTTCATGTAAGGCCAAGGACCTGGGCTGTTATCGAAGATGATGGTTCCTTCGTAAGTAACTATGTCCTATTAAAACCGGTAAAGTCAATTCAGGCATTCCCAGTTGCATATCTCAAAGGAGACAGAGCTTCTGCGAAATTCAATACAGTTGTTTATGGTCTAAAGGATTCTTATATAGATCTCGGTTCTAGGATAATACTTGAAGGAAAAGACACGAGGGGAGAATCCATTGCAAGGACAATAGCTGCTGATGAAAGTGTGATCTATGCAAGAGGTGATCTTGTTGCTAAAACCAGAGATTATTGTCTGGCTCACCTTGATTGTCGTGGGATAGTATTTTCCAATAAAGCGAAAATTTATGCCATACCGCAGCTGGTATCAGATGGTGCATTAAAAGCAGAACTTTCTCATGAGGCTTCTATAGGTCCAATAGCTGAGGAGCAAGTTGAGTATTTAATGTCCAGGGGGATATCCAAAGATGATGCTGTTTCTGCAATAACAACTGGATTCTTAAACTTAGACATACCTTTTATCCCTGAGTTTCTTGATAAAAATATAAAAGAGGTTATAGCGGCTACAGCTAAAGAGGCTTTATAAAAGCGGACTATAAGATTTTTGCAGTGATAGTAAAGTTGTTTTTATAAAATGTTTTTATATTAAACTTGATATTCCCTGCAGCTT
The DNA here is from genome assembly GCA_001805125.1 of Nitrospirae bacterium RBG_13_39_12. Lineage (GTDB taxonomy): Bacteria > Nitrospirota > Thermodesulfovibrionia > Thermodesulfovibrionales > SM23-35 > RBG-13-39-12. Next base: position 18,408 of record MHEF01000130.1, on the reverse strand, counting down.
GCTGCGGGGAGGTTCATTGAATGAGCTTTATAAGTCTCTAAATATAAGTAGTTAATAACAATTTGACAGGCACATAATTTGAATTTAATATTTAGACCGTGCTAAAATATCCGGATTCTTTTCTATCGATTCTACTGAAAATTAAAAAATGGCTGAAATAATCCCTTTTAAGGGAATTCTTTATAATGTTTCTAAAGTATCTATGGAAGATGTGTTAGCTCCTCCATACGATATAATAACGCCTGATTATAAAGAAGAGTTGTACAGAAAGAGTCCTTATAATATTGTTAGGATTGATTTTGGCAAAGATCAACCAGGAGACAGCAAAACAGATAACAGGTATACAAGGGCGAGACTATATTTTGAGGAATGGTTATATAAAGAGATATTTATACAAAGTAAAACCCCTTCTTTCTACGCTTATGGGATGGATTATAAGATAAAAAATAAAGTGAAAAGGCTTCTCGGATTTCTAGGGCTTGTGAAGTTAGAGGAGTTAGGCAAAGGAAGTATCTATCCCCATGAGTGCACGTATTCTAATCCTAAAAAGGACAGGCTTAACCTTCTTGTATCATGTGAAGCAAACGTAAGTCCGATATTCTCGCTCTACAAGAGTACAGAGAATCATATATCAACCTTACTTTCAGGAATTTCTCTGAAAAAACCGTATATGGAGTCAAAGGACACTGAAGGGGCTGTCCACAGGCTCTGGCCGATTGATAAAAAAAAGGATATAGAAATTATAAAAAGAGAACTTAACGATAAGGCAATTTTTATTGCTGACGGGCACCATAGATATGAAACAGCACTTGAATTTCAAAGAGAGAAAAAAAACAAGAAAATATATTCTATTGCTGGTGAGCCTTCAGATTATACACTTATGTTTTTAGCTAATATGTTAGACGAAGGGCTTACAGTGCTTCCGACACACAGGCTTTTGAAGAAAATTCCAGATAATATAATTAAAAAACTATCTGAGCATTTTGAGGTAGAACCTGTGAAGGAAGATTTTAAGATTACAAAAAAAATGTCAGGTAAAAAACATGTCTTCGGTTTTTATCAAAAAATGGATAAGGTTTGGTATCTCCTTAAATATAGAAAAAATAACTTGCTGGAAATCGTCCCTGACATTGACGAGATAGATGTTATTGTACTACATGATATTTTATTAAGAAAAATGTTTAATATAACTGATGTTGAATATGAAATGGATATAAACAAAGCCCTTGATAAAGTGAGAAGATGGGATTTTGATGCCGCCTTTTTTCTTAATCCTACAAGAGTTGAAGATGTTGAAAAGGCTGCTCTTTCCTCTGTGAGAATGCCACCAAAATCAACATATTTTTATCCTAAACTCTTAACAGGAGTTGTTATTAATAAATTTTCCGTCTTTGACGGGTATGGCTGAGTAGTAAGTAATTCGTTAATAGGAGGTTATTATGTCATTTCGTGTTGCAATAAACGGTTTCGGAAGAATAGGAAGGAATTTTCTCAGGGCAAGCAAAGGATATAAAGAGTTTGAGATTGTTGCTGTTAATGATCTAACTGATGCGAAGACCCTTGCCCATCTCCTCAAGTACGACTCCGTGCATGGCATATTTGATGCTGATGTAAAAGCGGGGGATGGAAGTATAGAAGTTGACGGTAAAGAAATAAAAGTACTTGCTATTACTGAACCCGAAAGACTCCCGTGGAATGACTTGCGTGTAGATTTTATAGTTGAATCTACAGGAAGGTTTGTAGACAGACCGTCAGCAGCAAAGCATTTAGATGCTGGTGCGAAATGGATAATTATCTCAGCACCTGCCAAGGAGCCGGATGCAACTGTATGCATGGGGGTGAATGAGGAAATTGTAGACCCTTCGAAACATAAGGTTATTTCAAATGCTTCATGTACAACAAACTGTCTTGCTCCTGTTGCCAAAGTCATTCACAATGAGTTTGGAATTGTAAAGGGATTAATGACTACAATACATTCTTATACAAATGACCAGAGGATACTTGACCTTGCACATAAGGATTTAAGGAGAGCTAGGGCAGCTGCCCTGAACATGATTCCAACAACAACTGGTGCAGCAACAGCTGTTGGACTTGTACTGCCAGAATTGAAAGGTAAGCTTAACGGGATGGCCATTAGGGTTCCTACCCCGAATGTATCTATTGTTGACCTTGTTGTTGAATTAAGGAAGGACGTTACAACAGAAGAAATTAAAACAGCTTTGAAAAAGGCCGCAGAGGGCCCCATGAAAGGAATTCTTCAATATTCAGAAGATCCTCTTGTTTCGTCTGATCTCAATGGCAATGCACATTCATCCATTGTAGATGCAACACTTACAATGGTGCTTGATGGAAAAATGGCGAAGGTTCTATCATGGTATGACAATGAATGGGGCTACAGCTCGCGTCTCAGGGACCTAATAGTTTACATTATAAAAAGAATCTAAACATGATTAAGAAGAGTATCATAGACCACGTTCCGATAAAAGGTATATTTAATAAGCTTACAATAGAAGACCTTGACATTAAAGGAAAGAGGGTCTTTATCAGAGCTGATTTTAATGTGCCGCTCGATGACAACCTGAAAATCACTGATGACAGGAGGATACGTTCGACTCTTCCAACAATAAATTATGCTATTGATGAAGGGGCAAAGGTTATTCTCTCATCACACCTTGGAAGACCAAAAGGGAGGCCTGATCCCAAATTGAGTTTAGCCCCTGTTGCAAAGAGGCTTCAAAGGCTTCTTAATAAAGAGGTCAACTTTGCACCTGATTGCATTGGTAGTTTAGTTGAAGATTATGTGTCAAAGATGAATGAGGGTGACGTGCTTGTCCTTGAAAACCTCAGGTTTCACCCGGGAGAAGAAAAGAATGACGAGGATTTTGCACGAGCCATATCAAAGCTTGCTGATGCATATGTTAATGATGCATTTGGTACTGCTCACAGGGTTCATGCGTCCCTTGTCGGAATAACAAGGTTTCTTCCTTCAGCTGCCGGGTTTTTATTAAAAAAAGAGATAGAACACCTGAAAGGAATAGTAGATAATCCGGTGAGGCCTTTTGTTGCAATCCTCGGTGGGGCGAAGGTTTCTGGGAAAATAGGGGTGCTTGAGAATCTCGTTGACAAGGTTGATAAGGTTATAGTTGGTGGTGGTATGGCTTATACGTTTATAAAGGCCATGGAACTTGAAGTCGGGAATTCACTTGTTGAAGAAGATATGCTCGTGACTGCACAGCGTATAAGGAAAAAGCTTAAAGGGATAGGCATTAAATTTTATCTTCCAGTTGATTGCGTAATTTCTCAGAGCATAGAGCCAGGTGCTGAAACAAAGATAGTACCAACCCTTGAGATACCAAAGAACTGGAGAGCAGTTGATATTGGCCCGGCTTCTGTAAAACTATTTTCAGAAGCAATCCAGGATGCAAAGACTATCCTCTGGAACGGGCCGATGGGTATATTTGAAATAGATGCGTTTTCAAGGGGCACATTTGCTATCGCCCGTGCAGTTGCAGATGCATATGCGCTAACTATAGTTGGCGGTGGTGATACTGACCTTGCTGTTCACAGAGCAGGGGTATCTGATGTAATATCTTTTATATCAACAGGTGGAGGTGCATCTCTTCAATTACTTGAAGGAAAAGAGTTACCAGGGATTGAAGCATTAACAAATAGAGAAAATAAATAATTCTATTCTACAATCTAACCGGAAATTGCCTGAAAAGCACCATTTTTTGAAATAGAACCAGAAGAAACTTTGTGAGGCAATTTCTTGTTCTTGTGAGAAAGTATCCCTCTTTTCATTTCTACGATAGAAGGATTTTTACAGTCAAGTTGTTTAATAAGATATGAAGCTGCTATCTCTGTTTTTATGGTATCGCCGCAGGTAAAAACATCTACAGCAGCATAACCATACTCAGGCCATGTATGAATTGTTAGATGAGATTCAGCTATTACTACTATGCCGCTGATACCGAATGGATTAAACTGTCGGAAGGAAATATCAATTATTGTTGCTCTTGCTTCCTTTGCTGCAGAGACCATTATATTTCTTATCTTCTCAAGGCTTTTCAGAACTTCAGGATTGCATTCCCTCAGTTCTATTAAAAGATGGGTGCCTAAAGCATACAATTCTCTACCCCCCTTCTAATTTAGAATCTTAAGCTATAAAGTTTACATTAAATATATATGGATTGTCAAGGATAAAATTAAAAATTAAAATTAAAACGAACTGATAAAAAGTTTGCTGGGAGACTGAACTAAAGTTTTAAAGATTATCAACTAGTGGTTAAAAATATTTATATGGTCTTAAATATCTTAGGTTAGAAAGTTTTAGGTTGGAAAGAAAAAATTTGTACTGTTTTTTACGCTAAGTGTTCCACATGAAACATCATAGTGTAAAAACATCTGGATGTATCAAAGCTATCCAAAAAAATTATTGTTCCACGTGGAACAATAGAATAACTAGCTCCGTTAAGCAAAAATGGTTTTTGAGCAATGAAAAGAGTATTTAAGTATGAACTGAACTCACGGTTCAGCAGGACGAAGGCCCTCAGTATCCCCCGGTTTTACCGGGGATCCGTCTGCTTGGTGAAAATCCAAGGTTGTCTGAGCAAGAACAACTAAATGAGGAAAACTTTTTTTTGACATCTATTGAGCCACATTTGGGGCATACTATGTCTTTCTCTGATACACCTATCTGTTGAAGGAGCGAAAAATTCTCATCACATTTCTTGCATATATATTCATATATTGGCATATGTTATAAAAATCCTTGGTTTATTTTGCATCTGAGATATCTTAAAGTCAATAGACCAAAACTGAATTTGTCAAAACTGAATTATTGAAGTCTGGACGAACATAAAATAGATAAAAAGCGATATAACAATAGTTAAAATTAGTCTTGTCTACAGCTTGCTGCAAGGTAGTTTATTAGTTCTCTACTTATTAATTGCATTTAGTACTGCTTTGGCAAATTCCATTTCTGGGATTGAACCAACAAAGCTGTGTTCTTCATTAATTATGATTTTAGGTACCCCTTGAACGTTATACTTAACCGCAAGATGGGGAAACTCTAATATCTCTACCATATCACCAATAATATTGTCATTTGCCATAGCAAAACGATGTGCAGTGCGTACAGCACTTGCACAATATGGTCATGTAGGGGAAATCATTACCTGAATATGTACTGGTTGATCGATTTTGGACAGTTCAGACAACACCTCTTTGGAAAGCCCGCTATCGCGACGGCTTATAAGAATGATATCCTCGATCAAGGTGTTGAACTCGTATCCAGCTGGTACGCCAAATAAACGAATGCCGTAATCACGGTCTCCGAGGAGGATAGTAGCGGGTATTTTATCCAGACCATACCCTTTAGCAAGGTCTTCATCCTTAACAAAGTCGTGTACTTCAAGTGATATTTGGTCTGAAAGTTCAGAAATCTCCTCAAGCATGTTCCTTGTTATATTACAGTGTTCACATTCAAACTCTTGTGTGAATGTAATGATTCTGACGTTATTAGAAAGTGGCTTAAGAATCTTAATAAGTTGTTCGCGGTCTTTTTCTGAGATTATTCCCATAGAATTACCTCATCTAAATAGGATAGCTTTTAATGAGATGGTCATAAGCAGACAGGGCTGCCTTAGCTCCTTCTCCGGCAGAGATTATTATTTGTTTGTGAGGGACTGTAGTTACATCTCCGGCGGCAAAGAAACCGGGTATACTCGTGCGACAAAAGCAATCCACAATAACTTCTCCTTGCTTGGTTAACTCGACTAAGTTTTTAACTGGTTCTGAATTTGGCAATAAACCTATTTCCAAAAATATTCCGTCCGCAGTGATTCTCTTTTCCTCTCCATTTTTGCGGTTTCGGGTTATTGCTGCCTCAACTCTGTTATTACCCTCAATGCGAAGAACCTCGTAATAATCTAAGAATTGTACTTTCTCAGATTTTTTTACTTTTTTAAGAAAGATTTCATCAGCCTGCCAGCCACTGGCATAATTTACAAGTATAATCTCAGCATCCAATTTTAAAAGGTCAAAGGCTGTTGTGAAGGCCGAGTTACCACCACCTACAACAATGACTTTTTTGCCTTTAAAAAGCGGCGCATCACACGTTGCACAATATGTAACACCTTTACCTAAAAGTTCTTTTTCTCCGGGCACATTAAGTTGGCGGTGGCGTTCACCAGTAGCAAATATAATAGTATGTCCTAAAAAGTTTGTTCCGTCTTCCATATAAACGGTAAAGATATCATCTTTTTTCTTAATCTCTACAATTGAAACGCCAAGGTTAATAGGAATATCAAAGCTTTTTACATGTTCTTCAAATTTTGCAACAAGCTCTTGAGCATTAATGCTCTGAAAACCGAGATAGTTTTCTATTACAGATGTTTCTTTGACCTGTCCTCCGAAATCCAAGGTAATTAGTGCAAGATTGATCATCTTCCTGGCACCGTAAATTGCTGCACTCATGGCGGAAGGACCTCCTCCAACTATCAACATGTCATAAATAGAATTATTGTCTGGTTTTCTGCTTTGGGAGATTGAAGGTATATCTAAGATAATCCCTGGGAATTCCATTAATGATCTAACCTATTTTAGGATCTCACTCAGTTTTTCCCTGAATTTTTTAGGATGAGTTCCTTCCCAGTAAATCTTACCACAATCGCCGCATTTCAGAAAGACATTGAAATTTAGGAAAACAAATTCAGGTACATGGTTTGTAATCTCTGTCTTATCTATGATTCTTGCGAGGAGGCCATTACATTTAACACATCTGCTAAACAAATTAAATTGTTTTAAATTTAATTTGTTTATTACCTCGACTAGTTGTTTAAAAGAATCATTTGCCTTTATTAGTAGAAAGTCCTTGATTACTTTTATCTTTATAAGTCGCGTGTCTCTTGTTAAGATGATTCGATTTTGTTCTCGAGCAAGCTTGATAAGCTTTTTATCGCTTATGTCTGAATAATATAATGTATCAAATCCTAAAAATCTCATCCATCTAGCAAGTTTACCCAGCATAGCATCTGCGATGAAACGTATGTCTTGATTGGTATGAGGCGTAAAGTAAATTTCCATCTCCTTACGTCTCAAACCATGAACGATTCTATTCTTCTACAGTTGGTTCAGCAAGTACTGGTTGGAATTCTCTCTTTACAAATGTGTTTCTATATTTAGGCATACCTGTACCAGCAGGGATTATTCTTCCCATAATAACGTTCTCTTTAAGTCCTCTAAGTTCATCCATAAAACCACTGATAGCAGCCTCTGTGAGGACCCTTGTTGTTTCCTGGAAAGATGCAGCTGACACAAAACTGTCTGTTGAGAGAGATGCCTTTGTTATTCCTAACAATAGTGGTTTGCCCTGAGCTGGTCTACCACCCTCGGACTTTACCCTTGCATTTTCTTCCTGAAATACCTTCCTGTCTACCTGTTCACTTATTAGGAAATTTGTGTCTCTAGGGTCTTCTATCCTGACCTTTTTCATCATTTGTCTAACAATTACCTCAATATGTTTGTCATTAATCGAAACACCCTGTAACCTGTAGACCTTCTGTACTTCGTCAACTAGATAACTTTGAAGTTCTTGTGGACCAAGTATATCAAGTATATTGTGTGGGTTTACTGCCCCATCCATGAGGGGTTCCCCAGCTCTTACCCAGTCACCTTCATGTACGCTTACATGTTTACCTTTTGGTATTAGATATTCCCTAATATTGTCTCCTCCCTTTACAACAACAACACGCATTCCCTTATGTGCACCTTTGAACTCTATCATACCGTCTATTTCTGTAACTATTGCCTGTTCCTTTGGACGCCTTGCCTCAAAAAGCTCAGCAACTCTTGGTAATCCTCCTGTTATATCTTTTGTCTTGGTTGTCTCCCTCGGTATCTTAGCAAGTATATCGCCTGGATGTACAGTATCGTTTTTATCAACGAGTATGTGTGCACCTGATGGCAGGAGGTACCTTGCAAGATTGGTTGTTCCAAGTATTTTGAGAGTCGCCCTACCATGTTCATCCTTAATTGAAACGCGAGGTCTCATATTTGCGGGATAGTCTATTATAACTTTATGGGAAAGACCTGTTGTCTCATCAACCTCTTCTTTTACTGTTACTCCCTCAACAATATCGCCAAGTGCTATTTTACCACCAAGCTCTGTAAGTATTGGTGTCGAATAAGGGTCCCATTCGACTAATCTTTGCCCTATTTCAACCCTCTGTCCATTTTTAACTAACAACTTTGCACCGTAGACAACTGAGTATTTTTCTTTTTCCCTCCCTTTTGAATCAACAACAGCGATAGTTCCGTTCCGGTTCATAACAATAAGAAGACCATCCCTGTTTTTTACAGTGCTTATGTTTATAAATTTTATAGTGCCTGAATTTTTTGCCTCAAGGACTGTTTGTTCTACTACTTTTGAGGCCGCACCACCGATATGAAATGTTCTCATAGTAAGCTGTGTTCCGGGTTCTCCGATAGACTGTGCTGCTATAATTCCTACTGATTCACCTAGTTCAACGAGTTCACCTTTTGTAAGATCCCTCCCATAACATTTTGTGCAAACACCAAACTTTGCTTGGCATGTAAGCACGGATCTTATCTTAATCCTGTCTATGCCTGCATCAATAATCTTCTTCGTTAGTTCCTCGTCTATTTCTTGGTTCCTCTTAATAATCAGTTCTTTTGTAAAAGGATCTTTTATATCTTCAACAGTTATTCTGCCGAGAATTCTCTCCTCCAGGGGCTGAATTATTTCTCCACCTTCGACAAGGGATGTAACAGTTATGCCATCGGTTGTTCCGCAATCTGGCTCGGCTATGATGACATCCTGCGCAACATCAACAAGCCTTCTGGTAAGATAACCTGAGTTTGCGGTCTTCAAGGCTGTGTCAGCAAGGCCTTTCCTGGCACCATGAGTAGAGATAAAGTACTGTAACGGTGTTAAGCCTTCTCGGAAATTTGCTGTTATTGGTGTTTCAATAATCTCACCAGAGGGTTTTGCCATTAATCCTCTCATACCAGCTAGTTGTCTAATCTGGGCAGTGCTTCCTCTGGCTCCTGAATCTGCCATCATAAAGATGCTGTTAAACGATCTTCTCTCTTTTATCTCTTCTTCAGAAAAGGTTTTACCGTCTTCTGCTCCAAGTTCTTTCATCATCTCATCAGCAACTTTTTCAGTTACATTTGCCCATATATCGATCACTTTATTGTAACGTTCACCGTGCGTTATTAGGCCGTCCGCGTACTGCTTTTGGACTTCGATAACTTCTTTTTCTGCATTTTCAATTAAATGTGTTTTTGTTGTTGGTATATGCATATCATCCATGCATATAGATACGCCTGCCTTTGTGGCATATTCAAAACCAAGTTTTTCAAGATTATCGAGAAATACAACAGTATTACGTTTGCCAGAGTTGTTGTAAATGTGTTCTATTAGTTTCCCGAGTTCTTTTTTGGTCATGTCTTTATTGATCATGGAGAATGGAATTCCATCAGGTAATATTTCACTGAAGATAATTCTTCCTGTTGTTGTATCGACGAATGTACTATCCATTCTTACCTTAATCTTTGCGTGTTCTTCTAAAATTCCGGCATCGTATGCAATCCTGACATCCTCGGTGTCAGCGAATATTTTTCCATCACCTTTTACCCCTTTTCTTTCTTTCATAAGGTAATAAATGCCAAGAACCATGTCCTGTGTTGGTACTACTATTGGCTTTCCATTCGCAGGAGATAAGATATTATTGACGGACATGATAAGAACCCTTGCTTCTATCTGAGCTTCTATTGAGAGAGGGATATGAACAGCCATCTGGTCTCCATCAAAGTCTGCATTAAAAGCAGTACAGACGAGTGGGTGCAACTTTATCGCTTTCCCCTCTACAAGAACTGGGTCAAATGCCTGAATACCAAGCCTGTGCAGGGTTGGCGCACGATTAAGTAATACAGGATGCTCCCTTATTACCTCTTCGAGGGCATCCCAAACCTCGGGATGCTCTTTCTCAACAAGCTTTTTTGCTGCTTTTATAGTTGTTGCATATCCTTTTTCTTCGAGCTTATTAAAAATAAAAGGTTTAAATAGCTCAAGCGCCATTCTTTTTGGCAAACCGCACTGGTGAAGTTTAAGATCTGGCCCAACAACAATAACAGACCTGCCAGAGTAGTCTACACGCTTTCCCAAGAGGTTCTGCCTAAATCTGCCCTGTTTCCCCTTAATCATATCACTCAGGGATTTAAGGGGTCTCTTTGTCGTAGACTTAAGAACCCTGCTCCTTCTGCCGTTATCGAAGAGTGCATCAACAGCTTCCTGGAGCATCCTTTTTTCATTCTTTATTATTACACTTGGTGCTTTGAGCTCTGTCAACCTTTTGAGCCTGTTATTCCTGTTTATTACCCTCCTGTAAAGGTCATTAAGGTCAGAAGTGGCAAAACGTCCACCTTCTAACGGTACAAGCGGCCTTAAGTCAGGGGGTAAAACAGGGATAACATCCATTATCATCCATTCGGGTTTATTAGACGACTTTCTAAATGCCTCCACAACCTTAAGTCTTTTTGTGAGTTTTTTCTTAATGCCCATCGATACAGCTTCATTTATCTTTGTTTTAAGCTCTGTATAAAGAGATTCAAGGTCAACTCTCCTTAAAAGTTCCCTTATAGCTTCTGCTCCCATCCCTGCTTTAAATTTTGATCCGTACTCTGAAGTCTTTTTCTTAAAGTCTTCATCATTTAATAACTCTTTTTCTTTAAGTGGAGTGTCCCCAGAATCAATAACTATATAGTTTTCGAAGTAAAGAACCCTTTCAAGATGTCGCATGGTAATATCTAGTAGAGTGCCAATCCTGCTCGGTACGCCCTTTAAAAACCATATATGGGCAACCGGACTTGCAAGTTCTATATGTCCTAAGCGCTCTCGTCTTACCTTAGACTGTATAACTTCGACCCCGCATTTATCACAAACAACCCCTCTGTGCTTCATCCTTTTGTATTTACCGCAGATGCATTCCCAATCCTTAATAGGTCCAAAGATCTTTGCACAAAAAAGACCATCTCTCTCCGGTTTAAAGGTTCTGTAATTTATAGTTTCAGGCTTTTTCACTTCACCATAGGACCATTCCCTTATTTTTTCTGGTGAAGCAAGCCTTATTCTGACTGCCTCAAAATCTGTTGGATCCTTTGGCCTCTGAAAAATGGCATAGATATCTTCTGCCAAGCTATTCCCCCTTACCTTTTTTCTCCAGTAGTTCAACGTCAAGTCCAAGACTCTGGAGTTCTTTTATTAATACGTGGAAAGATTCAGGAACCCCTGGTTCTAGAGTTGCATCGCCCTTAACTATAGCTTCATACATGCGAGCCCTGCCAGTAACATCATCGCTCTTAACTGTAAGGAATTCCTGAAGCGTATAAGCAGCTCCGTATGCCTCAAGGGCCCATACTTCCATTTCACCCAACCTCTGGCCACCGAACTGTGCTTTTCCGCCAAGGGGTTGCTGAGTAACAAGAGAATAAGGCCCAATGGAACGGGCGTGTATCTTGTCATCGACAAGGTGGTGAAGCTTCATCATGTACATTTGCCCAACTGTCACGGGTGTATCATAGGGATCTCCTGTTCTGCCGTCATAGAGTGTTATCTGCCCTGTTGATGGAAGACCAGCCTTTTTTAAAAGGTCTTTTATCTCTGATTCTTTTGCGCCTTCGAATACAGGGGTAGCAACATGGAGTCCAAGGGCTTTTGCTGCCCACCCAAGATGGGTTTCGAGTATTTGCCCAACATTCATCCTGGATGGTACACCGAGAGGATTAAGAACAATATCTACAGGTGTCCCATCCGGAAGATAAGGCATGTCTTCCTCAAGCAGTACCATCGCAACCACTCCTTTATTACCATGACGACCGGCCATCTTGTCACCTATCTGCACTTTACGTTTCATTGCGATATAAACCTTTACTACCTTATTTACCCCTGGGGGTAGTTCATCCCCTCTCCTTATCCTATCAATCATTTCATCATATTTTGACTCATGATCACGAATAAAAAGATTAACCTCATCGTTGAGAGATTCTATCTTTTCTCGTATACGGCTACTTTCAATCCTTATGCGCATGAGATGTTCATTCTTAACTCTTTCAAGATGTTTTTCTGTGAGTTTTTTCCCCTTTTGACATATGATTTCTTTAATCTTAGAATCCTTTAAATCCTCTGAAACCATCTGCCCAGTTAATAGACCTCTCATCTTTCTGAATTTCTCATCTTTTATTATTCTTATCTCTTCTTCAAGGTCTCGTTGTAATATCTGTATGTCATCTTCTTCTATACTTTTTGCTCTTTTGTCTTTTTCTGTCCCTTTCCTGGAAAAAATCCTTACGTCAACTACTGTTCCCTCTATTCCAGGAGGTACATAGAGACAACTCTCTCTCACTTCCTCTGCTTTTTCTCCAAATATTGCCCTTAGGAGTTTTTCTTCCGGCGTAAGCTGAGTTTCACCTTTAGGTGTGACTTTACCTACCAGAATATCTCCGGGCTTTACCTCAGCCCCTATTCTGATTATTCCGCTTTCGTCGAGGTCTTTTAAAGCTTCTTCTCCAACATTTGGAATGTCACGTGTAATTTCTTCTGGTCCCAACTTTGTTTCTCTCGCTTCTAGCCCGAATTCTTCTATGTGCACAGATGTGTAAACATCTTCTTTGACCAACCGCTCACTTATAAGTATCGCATCTTCGAAATTGTATCCTCCCCAAGGCATAAACGCTACAAGTACATCCTTGCCCAGTGAAAGTTCTCCTCTTTCGGTTGATGGTCCATCGGCAAGTATGCTGCCAGTTTCAACATCATCACCTACATTAACTATAGGCCTCTGGTTAATACTTGTTGCTTGGTTTGACCTGCGGAACTTTATAAGATTGTATGTGTCTACTCCTCCACCTCCGTCTTCTGAAACTCTTACAACAATTCTGGAAGCATCAACACTTTCTACAATTCCTTTGCGTTTTGAAATCACAAGTGCGCCTGAATCTCTTGCTGCAACATATTCCATGCCGGTGCCTACTATTGGTGCCTCTGGTTGAAGTAGAGGAACTGCCTGCCTCTGCATGTTAGACCCCATTAAGGCCCTGTTTGCGTCATCATTCTCTAAGAAAGGAATAAGAGATGCAGAAACACCGACAATCTGTTTTGGAGATACATCCATATATTGTACTTCTTGAGGGGAGACCATTTTAAAGTCTCCGCCAACTCTTGCAGAAACTGTTTCTCCGGTTAGATTTCCCTTTTGATCCATCGGAGAAGTCGCCTCTGCAATTACATATTTTTCACCGTCTATTGCTGTAAGATATTCTATTTCTTTTGTAGCCCTTCCATTAGTTACCTTTCTATAGGGGACTACAATAAATCCAAAATCATTTACCTTGGCATATGATGAAAGAGATGTAATCAAACCTATGTTTGGACCTTCAGGTGTTTCTATCGGACATATCCTCCCATAGTGTGTTGGGTGTACGTCTCTAACTTCAAAGCCTGCTCTTTCTCGTGTAAGACCTCCGGGGCCGAGAGCAGAAAGCCTTCTTTTATGTGTAATCTCTGATAGAGGGTTTGTTTGATCCATGAACTGACTAAGCTGGCTAGAACCAAAAAATTCTTTTATAGCTGCCATGACAGGTTTAGCATTGATTAAATCATGTGGCATTGCTGTTTCCAAATCTGTCAGGGTCATTTTCTCTTTAACAGTTCGTTCCATCCTGACAAGCCCTATCCTGAATTGGTTTTCAAGGAGTTCTCCAACCCTTCTTATTCTTCTATTCCCGAGGTGGTCTATATCATCAACTTCTCCCTTTCCTGTCCTGAGATTGAAAAGATATCTTACAATCTCTACTATGTCCTGAGCTGTCAATACTCTGGTTTCTAATGGTATATCAATCCCGAGCCTTATATTCAGTTTTAAACGTCCAACAGGTGAAAGGTCGTACCTTTTAGGGTCAAAAAATAGTCCATTAAATAGGTCTTTTGCGGCATTTAAAGTAGGTGGCTCGCCAGGTCTTAATTTTTTGTATATTTCAATAAAAGCTTCTTCCTGGGTACTTACTTTATCTGTGAGAAGTGTATCTCTGAGTGAAGGAAGATAGTGGACACTATCTATAAAAAGAAGGTTCAATGAGTTAATTTTAGCAGAAATTATTTTCTTAAGGGCTTCTTCTGTAATGACCTCATTACCTTCAAGTATTATCTCTCCAGTAGAAGGATCAATAATGTCTTTCAGGGTAATTCTACCGAGAAGTTCATCTTTGGAGATAGGTATTGTTTTGATTCCGGATGACTCCATCTTTTTGATGGCACCCCTTGTAATTTTACTTCCTTCCTTAACTATCAATTCTTTTGTGTCAGGGGCAACTATGTTAAAAGCTGCTTTATATCCCAGGAGTACGTCGCTTACAGCTCGTGTAAATTTATTGACTTGTAAATTAATATCTTCTATCGGATAAAAGATCTTCAAAAGATCTTCATTCGAGTAACCCAACGCCTTAAGTACTATTGTCGCTGGAAGCTTTCTTCTCCTGTCGATTCTTACAAATAAGATGTCCTTTATATCAAATTCAAAATCAAGCCATGAGCCTCGGGAAGGGATTACCCTAGCTGAATAAAGAAGCCTTCCACTAGCATGCGTTTTCCCCTTGTCATGGCTGAAAAACACCCCAGGAGAGCGATGGAGCTGGCTTACGATAACACGTTCTGTCCCATTTACTATAAAAGTTCCTGTATCGGTCATTAAAGGCATCTCACCAATATAAACATCCTCTTCCCTGGATTCCCTTAACCGTTTGTTTTCTTTTGCTTCAAACTCCCATAGATTAAATTTCACTCTTATTTTTAAAGGAGCAGCATAGGTGGTCCCTTTCTGCAAGCAGTCTCGGACACTGAATTTTGGTTTGCCTATTGTATAACCTAAAAACTCTATCGATGCTGTTTCGTTATAATCCATTATTGGAAAAACACTAAGGAACGCAGCTTGCAATCCGGAATCTTCTCTGTTATCAATTGAAACATCTTTCTGTAAAAAATTATCGAAAGATCTCTTCTGTATTTCAATAAGGCTTGGAACTTCTAGAAATTGGGGAACCTTTCCGAAATTATGTCTTTCTCTGAGAACCCTTATCATAAGTCTCCTTTTTTATTTGATTTCGACTGTTGCACCCTGTTCTGCAAGTTTTGCCTTTATTGATTCGGCCTCATCCTTAGTTACGCCGGTCTTTACTGGCTTTGGAGCTCCATCGACAAGATCTTTTGCCTCTTTTAATCCAAGTGAGGTAAGCTCTCTTACTACCTTTATGACCTGAATCTTTTTATCACCTACTGCGGAGAGGATTACATCAAAGCTGGTCTTCTCCTCGACCTCAGGTACAGCTGAGCCAGCAGCAGATCCCGGCATAGCTGCTACTGCAATTGGTGCAGCTGCAGTTACGCCATACCTTTCCTCAAATTCTTTTATAAACTTTGACATCTCAAGGATTGTCATATTGTCGATAAAATCAAAAACTTGCTCTTTTGTAACAGACATTTTTTAATCCTCCTTTTTTATGTCGGTAGACGTAAAGTGAGAAAATTATCCATTCACGCCTCACGTTTATTTTTAAGTGCAGTTATTACAAAAATAAATTTACTTAATGTAGCATTGAGTGCACCTGCTAATTTATTTAGAGGTGCCTCTAGCCCTCCTGCAAGAATAGAAAGCAGGACCGCCCTAGGTGGTATCTCAGCAACAGCCTTTAAATCATCTGATTGGCATAATATGCCTTCGATAACACCAATGCTAACCTTCAGCTTCTCATTTTTCTTTGAATATTCGAGTATTTTTTTTACTGTTAGTACAGGGTCTTCGTAGCCGATAGCTATACCTATAGGACCTTTGAAGGACTCCTTTGCAATAGATACAGGTGTCTGTAATGCTGCAATCTTTGCTAAAGTATTTTTTACTATTTTGTACTCAAATTTTCCGTCCTTCAAAAGTCTCCTTATCTCAGAAAGCTCAGCAACAGTCAACCCCCTGTAATCTGTAAAGACTATAGCCTTTGCTTTATCGAATCCGTCTTTTAGTTCTTTAATAACCTGTTCTTTTTTATCCCTTTTCAGTTTAAACCCCCTTTCCCAGAGATGTTATGTCAATAGTTAACCCTGGTCCCATAGTTGACGAAATAGATAACTTTTTAAGATATTTACCTTTACTAGTTGCTGGTTTTGACTTCAATATTGATTCAATTACAGAATTAGCATTATCACTTAGCTTATTACTATCGAATGAAACTTTGCCGATTGAAACATGCACTATACCTGCTTTTTCAGCCTTATATTCTACCTTTCCTGATTTTATTTCTTTAACAACTTTTGCTATATCGAAAGTAACAGTGCCAAGTTTTGGGTTTGGCATTAGTCCTCGTGGACCTAATATCTTACCTAATTTCCCTACAAGACCCATAACATCAGGTGTTGCAACAGCCTTGTCAAAGTCCAGCCACCCCTTGCCTATCTTTTCGATAAGGTCTTCTGCCCCGACAAAGTCGGCTCCTGTATCTAAGGCCTCTTTTTCTTTTTCTCCTTTTGCAAAAACCAGAACCCTTACCTTTTTACCTATACCATGTGGAAGTACAACTGTCCCTCTTACCATTTGTTCTGATTTTCTGGGATCAATACCAAGATTTACTGATAAGTCAATAGTCTCATCAAACTTAGTATATGAAGATTCCTTAACAAGGTTGATTGCATCTTCAAGTGAATATTGCTTGCCTATTTCGATCTTTTCTTTAATTGACTTTATCTTCTTACCCATTTCTACCTCTTTAATTAATTATTTCAATACCCATACTTCTAGCAGTTCCACTTATTATCTTTTCAGCTTCATCAAGTGAGTAAGCATTAAGATCTTGAAGCTTTCTCTGTGCAATTTCTCTTATTTGCGCTGATGTAACCTTACCGACTTTTTCCTTATTGGGTATACTTGAACCCTTTATTATACCAGCTGCCTTCTTTAACAGATCTGAAGCAGGAGGTGTTTTTGTTATAAAAGTGAATGATCTGTCGAAATAGACAGTTAATATAACCGGTATTATTGTATCTCCTAATGACTGGGTCTGAGCATTAAATGCCTTACAAAATTCCATTATATTAACACCATGTGGACCAAGTGCCGGACCAACAGGAGGAGCGGGGTTTGCTTTCCCTGCAGGTATCTGAAGCTTAACCTGAGCAATTATTTCCTTTTTAGCCATAAAACCTCCAATTCATGGAAATCATAAATTCTGAAATTGAAATCCTGAACAATTTTGAATTTGAAATTTCGACTTTTATTTCTGTTCATGCTCTTTCTACCTGGAAGAAATTGAGCTCAACAGGTGTCTGTCTGCCAAATATACTTACCATAACGCAAAGTCTGCCATGGTCTATATCAAACTCATCAACGGAACCAACAAAATTAGAGAATGGTCCGTCAACAATCCTAACACTTTCACCCTTCTGGAATTGAGTTTTTACTTGGGGGACAGGTCCTTTCTCTATCTGTTGGAGTATCACTGAGATTTCTTCATCAGAAAGTGCAACAGGTTTTGTTCCCCCCACAAAACCTGTTACACGAGGTGTACTTCTGATGAGATGCCATGTATCATCGTCCATTTCCATTTCAACAAGAATATATCCTGGATAAAATTTTTTATCGCTTTCCCTTTTTTTGCCAGCTTTTAACTCAATAACCCTCTCTGTAGGTATAAGTATCCTTGATATCTTATCCTGTAAGCTTTCTTTATCTATCTTTTCTTCTATAGATAGCTTTACTTTCTCCTCGAAACCTGAATAGGTATGCACTACGTACCAGTTTTTTCCCATGGTCTTACCTTAACGCTATACCAACTAGTTTTGAAAGACTTAGATCAACAATGCCTAAGAAAATTGAAATAACAATTACAGTAATTATTACGACCCATGTAGAACCTATAAGTTCATCTTTTGTAGGAAAAACCACCTTCTTGATTTCAATTTTTACTTCTTTAAAAAATTGCTTAATTTTATTTAACATAATATTCCTTCAGCCAGTAGTTTTTTGTGACTAATCACTTTTAAGTGACAGGCCAGGAGGGATTTGAACCCCCAACCCTCGGATTTGGAGTCCGATGCTCTAGCCGTTAGAGCTACTGGCCTATGCTTTTGTCTCCTTATGTAATGTATGACGCCTGCAATGCCTACAATATTTTTTTAGTTGAAGTTTATCAGTTGTATTCTTTTTATTTTTTATGCTTGAATAATTTCTATTTTTACAATCTGAACATTGAAACAATATTATAACTCTCATATCTTTCTATTCCAGGACCTCAGTAACAACACCTGCACCTACAGTCCTTCCACCCTCTCTTATAGCAAACCTT
>MHEF01000129.1:12519-14820 GCA_001805125.1 Nitrospirae bacterium RBG_13_39_12 | reverse complement strand
AAGTCTCGGCTGCCAAAAAGTACCTATCATGTTCTTGCCGAGTTTGTGATTTACACCTGTCTTGCCCCCGACAGAACTATCCACCTGGGCAAGGAGTGTTGTCGGTACTTGGATATAAGAAATTCCTCTCATATAGGCAGATGCAGCAAATCCTGTTATATCACCTATAACCCCGCCTCCGAGTGCTATCAATGCTGACGCCCTGTCAAGTCTGTTCTTGAGGAGTTCATTATAGATGTGCTGAATCTGGAAAAGATCCTTATATTCTTCTCCATCAGGAATAATTACTGTAAGGAGATCAAATCCTGCCTTTTTTACTGATTCTGATATGCGTTTACCATAAAGTGAAAAAACGGTTGGATTACTAACAACAGCAATTTTAGGGCTCAGTCTGAATGATTTGAGAACCTTTCCGATACGATCAAGGATGTTACTATTAATGTAAATATCATAGCTTCTCTCAGCGAGTTCGACCCTTATCTTTTCCATGTTTTTATCCTTTGATATTTCATTTGAGAAAACCGAATTTTATAGTAAAGCTTTTTCTTCCGTTGCTTTAATAGTAACAACAAGTTCCTTAAATGTTTTTCATTTTATACCTTTAATTTTTTCTACTATCTCTTCTGCAATCTGCAGAGGAGTTTTTTCTTCTGTATCTATTATGATATCTGCCTTTTCATAGAAGGGTTTTCTGAAATTTAAAAGCTCTTTTATCCTTTCCAATGGGTTTCCAACTTTAAGTAACGGCCTATCAGTATTATTGCTTGTCCTTTTCAGAATTGTTTCCGCTGTTGCAGAAAGACAGATGATAATCCCGGTTTTTTTCAGGATATCCATATTTTCCCGTTTTAGCACCGCTCCACCGCCTGTAGAAATAATGACATTCTCATTCTCTGATATCTTTATTATCATCTCTGTTTCTACCTCTCTAAATCTTGGTTCACCGAATTTTTTAAATATGTCATTTATGCTAATTTTCTCGGATTTCTCTATTTCAGTGTCTACATCAATTAGCTCCATGTTAAGAAGTCGTGCAAGTTCTCTCCCGACTTCAGTCTTCCCGCTTCCCATAAAACCAGTGAGAACAATATTTTTCATGTGGAAATCTTTCTTTTTATCATTGCTATCCCTTCACTTTTATCATTGCGAACCGAAGGGAAACAATCACGTTATTTCTTAATGAGATTGCTTCGCCCCGAAGCAAGTTCGGGCCTTGCAATGACATACCTTCTGCTACTTTCAATGCCCTTTGCAATCCCACGAGACATGAATATTTCAAATTAGAAATATTGTAATAGTTACAGTACAGGAGGTCAATCTGTTATATTTTAAGTATGTCCAAAGTTATTTTAGGAATGAGCGGAGGGGTTGACTCTTCTGTCACTGCATATCTTCTGAGAGAACAGGGATATGAAGTGGAGGGGCGCAGTTTTATTTTATGGAAAGGCGAGAGCCAGAGTGGTCCTTCGGCTTGCTGCTCAATGAAGGCGGTCGAAGAAGTATCAAAGACTGCTCATTATATTGGTATAAATCATAGCGTAATTGATGTCAGTAATGATTTTATGGAAAAAGTAATTAATATTTTTATCAATGCATATACCAATGGCTTGACACCTAATCCGTGCATATTATGTAACAGATTTATCAAGTTCCCTTTCCTTTTAGGAGAAGCAGAAAAAACAGGCGCTGAATATATTTCAACCGGACACTATGCAAAAGTGGAAAAATTTAATGAATTGAATAATCCCCCCCCACCCCCCTTTAGAAAAGGGGGGATAGGGGGATTTAAAAATTCTTATTTTTTTCTCAAAAAAGGGGTTGATGCGAAAAAGGACCAGTCGTATTTCCTTTATGTACTCAGACAAGAGGAACTTAAAAGGTTAATCCTGCCGCTTGGATACTACAGGAAGGATGAGGTCAGGAAAATAGCACTTGAACTTAATCTCCCGGCAGTAAACAGGGCCGAAAGCCAGGATATATGCTTTATTCAAGGCGGAAATTATTCTAAACTTATCGAAAAACTTTCTTCTGTTACAGGTAAGCCGGGTCCTATAGTTGATTTAAATGGCAAGGTGATAGGTACACATAAGGGAGTTCATAAGTATACCGTCGGCCAGAGAAAAAGGCTGGGGATATCTTCTCCTGAACCTCTTTATGTTACAAGAATAGATCCACTTGAGAATATTGTTTATGCAGGACCTTGCGATGCAGCAAAGAAAAAGGAGTTTTTCGTTAAAGATCTGCTATGGATTATAAACCCTTCATCTAATAAATTCAGGGCATCTGTAAAGGTACGCTCCA
>MHEF01000129.1:11033-12486 GCA_001805125.1 Nitrospirae bacterium RBG_13_39_12 | reverse complement strand
TATCAGAAGAAAATGTTCGTGTTGTTTTTGATGTGCCGCAGTGGGCTCCTGCACCCGGGCAGAGCGCTGTCTTATATGATGATGACATAGTAGTAGGAGGTGGCATAATAATATGATATACTCTATAAAATTCGTTGCCATGAAAAGGAATAACAATAGATGTTTATCCTGAGAGACCTTGATTACAGAAGTATTTTGGATAAGATAAAAATAATCTGCAAAGAAAATTACCAGGATGACAATACTGAGATAATAGAAAAAGTTCTTAAAGATGTTACAGATCTTTTTACCGGGAAAAGAAAAGGATTTTTAAAGTGTGATACAGAATACCACGACCTTATACATACCTTGCAGGTTATCCCTCCTTTTATAGGAATCATAGATGGATGGAATAAAAGTGAAAGGACGCCGGATGTCCCAAGAGAGTTATTTGATATAGGTATAATCGCTGTATTGTTACATGATACAGGTTATATGAAAACTGAAGATGATGTTGACGGCACAGGTGGAAAATATACTTTTGTTCATATACAGAGAAGTGCTGACTTTGCAAGTCATTACTTGCATCAGATAGGATTTAAAGAAGATAAAATAAGCAGTGTAAAGAATATTATAATGTGTACCGGAGTCATAGTTGATTATAATAAGCTTCCTTTCAATTCTGAACTCGAGCGTATATTAGGATACGCACTGGGTACTGCTGACCTTTTGGGGCAGATGTCCGCGGTTGATTACCCTGAAAAGCTGCCGATGCTCTATCGTGAATTTGAAGAAGCGTATCATTATGAAGGTGTAAAAAAATTGCGGAGAAAAGGGACAACTGTATTCAAGAGCGCGGATGATTTAATCAGGAACACCCCCAATTTTTACGAAGTTGTGGTAAGGGAGCGCTTCGAAAAAATGGGTTCTTTATACAAGTATCTCACCTATCATTTTAAAGATTCAAGAAATCATTTTATAGAATCAATCGAAGAGAATATAAGAAAGATAAGAATCCATTATCTGAATCGATAAAACTTTGTAAACTCTGCGCATGGTGCTTTAATGAGTATAAATCAATCTCAATATATCCGGTGCTATCTCAATTGTAGAGGGAGTCATACTTAAATAGTCGCCATCTATCTGAATGTGGGCATTTCCGTCTATCTTGATCCGCTTTGCTTTTAGATATTCTACATCCTTAAATCCCAGATGCGTTCCCGCGATAATGCCCAAGACATATCTTAAAATGTCAAAACGTTTTCTGCCCTTGAAAATACAGACATTAAAAACAGGATCACTGAGCCTTGCATCAGGTGTAACCTTAAAGTTTCCTCCATATTTTGCTGCATTTCCTATAATTACTGAATATCCGGAAAAGTTTTTTCCATCAATATCGAAAGTTAACTTTCCCGGGTTGAATCTAAACAGGGTTTTTATCCCGCTGTAGATGTACGCGCCTTTACCGGAAAAA
>MHEF01000129.1:10537-11013 GCA_001805125.1 Nitrospirae bacterium RBG_13_39_12 | reverse complement strand
TCCTAAAACTGCCTCCCCATCGAAACCAATTCCTGCCATAAGACAGAAATAACGCCCGAGAGCATAATCTGTCGTTATCCTGCCAAGTGAAACAGTTTTTGGAGAGTTGGTTAAAGCAATTTCTATTGCACCTTTTATATTCTCGGGGATACCAAGTTCTTTCGCAAGTACATTTGTGGTTCCAAGTGGAAGGATGGCCATTGGAATTTCTGTTCCGGCAATGCCGTTAATTACCTCGTTGAATGTTCCGTCACCGCCTGCTGCAATAATCATGGAGGGTGATTTTTTTGCTGCCTCTCTTGCAAATTTTTCTGCATCGCCTCTCTGCGTTGTTGTAAGTATCTCTACCTCATAACCCCTCGACTTAAGCAGGCGAGATGCCAGCTTTATTTTTCTTCTTGATGATTTTTTTGCTTCCGGATTAGTTATTAAAACGATTGAGGATTTCATCTATAGAAATTATACCTCTGCATGAG
>MHEF01000129.1:0-10516 GCA_001805125.1 Nitrospirae bacterium RBG_13_39_12 | reverse complement strand
GGCATCTTTTCAAGATAATTTATTATTTCTTTAGTGTTCGTCCCTTCTTTAACAAAGAATGCTCTTCCCCCAATTTTGCTCCCCTTATTTTTGATATTTGGTATCCTCAGATAACCCAGTTCTTTAGATGCAATATATCCGGTCGTATAGAATGGGTCATCGGATATACACAATTCAGCTACTACATGCCTGAAAGACGCAATTTTTGATGCAAGGATAATAGCTTCTTTAACAGTATCTGTATTAATATTTTGTCTCGAAAGCTTCAGTGAAAGAGCTTTTAAAGCTGATTTATCTATTCCAAGCCGGGATGCCCTAACCCCTCTTTCTCTGTCAGGCTCAAGACGATTGCAATTTTCTGCCGTGATAATGGATGCACCCCTCATACTATTCTTTTTAATCAAATTGAGGGCTGTATAAATAGCCCTTTTTGATATCCCCAGGCATTGAAGTATCTTGACTGCAATGTTTTCGCCCTCGGTTGGTTTTTGACAATTGACTGTTGCTACCGGAAGCGTTGTAATTTCCTCTGGTTTTTGCTTAATATCCTCAACTGTGATTATTATTTTATCGGGGGGTCCCTTTGGATGCTTTAACGCCCTTTTAATATACCCTTCGACAATCTTTTTAATATCTGATGCCTCATAAAGCCCTTCTGCACCGGAAATATGGATTTCAGCGTTTTTTGAGTTTTGTTGTTTTAATTCTGACTTCTTAATTCTGATTTCCTTTGAAGCCCTCATCCTTATGTTCAACAGATTTTTCATAGTAGAAGTGATTATATCGGTACTTGATAAATATTGACAATCCTAAATATCTGTAAAGGCATTTAAATATAAATAGGGTTAATGGAAGTTAATATAGTCAAGGGTTAATTATAAGTATTCCTTCAACTGTTATTTAATAAACAATGCATTTAAGTAATACTTAATATTATGACTTGACGCCAATCTATACTAAGGTCCTAAAAAGTGTTACTATATCGTGGTTTAAGAACAGGTGGGGAACAGTTCATTTTCCAGATGGTAATTCAGTATTGCTTAAAAGAAAAACGGGAATGAAAGCATGTGGACATAAATTTAATTACAAAAACATTGGAACCCCAACACCTGCATTACTTATATTGGAATGAAGGGAGAAGAATGATATGCCGAAAAGAGATGATATTAAGAAAGTAATGATAATAGGTTCAGGCCCGATTGTTATTGGTCAGGCCTGTGAATTTGATTATTCAGGGACCCAGGCGTGCAAAGCACTTCGAAAGCTTGGTTATAAAATCATCCTGGTTAATTCAAATCCGGCAACTATTATGACTGATCCGGGAACGGCTGATGTAACCTATGTGGAGCCTCTTACATTAGAGTTTATGAAAAATATAATAGAAAAAGAGCGGCCGGACGCAATACTGCCTAATTTAGGTGGTCAAACAGGCCTGAACCTGACTGCTGAATTGGAACGTAATGGCATCCTAAAGGCTAATGGTGTAAAGATTATAGGAGTACAGGCTGATGCAATTGAACGTGGTGAAGATCGTATCGCCTTTAAAGAAACTATGGAACATCTGGGTATCGAAATGCCCCGGAGTCAACCAGCTTTCACTGTTGAGGAAGCTGAGGCAATAGCTTCGAAACTTGGCTATCCGGTTGTAATCCGTCCTGCTTATACACTTGGGGGAACCGGAGGTGGGTTGGTCTATAACATGGAAGAATTACGAATAGTTGCGGGTCGTGGAATTTCTGCCAGTCTTATAGGCCAGATACTCGTTGAGGAGTCGGTACTGGGATGGGAAGAGTTAGAGCTTGAAGTTGTAAGAGATGCTAAAAATCAGCGAATCACCGTATGTTTTATTGAAAATGTAGATGCCATGGGAATCCATACAGGTGATTCTTTTTGTACGGCACCTATGCTTACCATTGACCATGAACTCCAGAAGCGGCTGCAGAAATATTCCTATGATATAGTTGAAGCAATTGAAGTTATCGGGGGAACTAACATTCAGTTTGCCCATGACCCCAAAACAGGTCGAGTTGTGGTAATCGAAATTAACCCGAGAACATCACGCTCTTCTGCTCTTGCTTCTAAAGCCACGGGATTCCCGATTGCATTTATTTCATCATTGCTTGCCGGTGGTCTTACACTTGATGAGATTCCTTACTGGAGAGAAGGAACTCTGGATAAGTATACCCCATGGGGAGATTATATAGTGGTCAAATTTGCCAGATGGGCGTTTGAAAAGTTCGAAGGGGTCGAAGATAAGCTGGGCACCCAGATGCGGGCTGTCGGTGAAGTTATGAGCATAGGGAAAACTTATAAAGAAGCATTCCAAAAGGCCATCCGCTCATTAGAGATAGGACGCTATGGACTGGGTTTTGCAAAGGACTTTCACCAGAAGTCCCTCGAGGAGCTGATGGAAATGTTAGTTTCGCCTACAAGTGAACTCCAGTTCATAATGTATGAAGCCCTTCGGAAAGGTGCTGAAGTTGACTCCCTTTATGAAAAGACCCACATCAAGCCATGGTTCATCGAGCAGATGAAAGAGATGGTAGAACTGGAGGAAGAAATTCTTAAATACAGGAACAGCAAATTGCCCGATGGACTATTAATCAAGGCGAAAAAAGACGGGTTTGCAGACAGATACCTTTCTCAAATTCTTGGAATTCCTGAAAGAGAAATACGTGAACGGCGGAAAGCATTGGGGATTCTGCAGGGTTGGGAGCCTGTGCCTGTAAGTGGGGTGGAGAATGCAGCCTACTACTTTTCTACTTATAATGCTCCAGACAGCGTGATAAGTAGCGAGAGGCGAAAGATAATGGTTCTCGGCGGCGGTCCCAACCGTATTGGGCAGGGTATCGAGTTTGACTACTGCTGTGTTCATGCTGCCTTCACACTTAGAGATGAGGGATATGAATCTATAATGGTCAACTGCAACCCTGAAACGGTTTCTACGGATTATGATACCTCTGATAAATTATATTTCGAACCTGTTACCATTGAGGATGTCCTTTCAATCTACGAAAAAGAAAAACCCGAAGGTGTAATAGTACAGTTCGGCGGGCAGACACCGCTTAATATCGCCAGAGAACTGGCTGAAGCAGGGGTAAAAATTATCGGGACTTCCACGGAAACAATTGATCTCGCTGAGGACCGGGACAGGTTTCGTCAGATGATGAAAAAATTGGGAATCCCAATGCCGGAGTCCGGCATGGCAAACACGCTAAAAGAAGCATTGGAGGTGGCTGAAAAGATTGGATACCCATTAATGGTAAGACCTTCCTATGTTTTGGGTGGCCGCGGAATGGAAGTGGTGCATGATGAAGAAATGCTCAAGCACTATGTTATTGCTGCGGTAGGTGTTTCTCCGGACCGGCCGATCCTGATCGATAAGTTTCTTGAAAATGCCATTGAAGCCGAAGCAGATGCCATTGCCGACAGTAAAGACGCTTTTGTCCCTGCAGTAATGGAGCATATCGAACTTGCCGGAATACATTCCGGGGATTCTTCCTGCGTGATTCCGCCTATAAGTATTCCGGCCAAACACCTGGAGACGATTAATGAATATACCCGTAAGATTGCTGTGGAACTCAATGTAGTAGGGCTTATGAATATCCAGTATGCCATTGCAAACGATACCGTCTACGTCCTCGAGGCTAATCCAAGGGCTTCACGAACAGTTCCGTTGGTTTCAAAAGTCTGCAATATCCCTATGGCGCGTATCGCAACTCAGGTTATGCTGGGCAAAAAACTTGTTGACATAGGTCTAGTACCAAAGCATATACCGCATTTTGGTGTAAAAGAGGCTGTCTTTCCATTCAATATGTTCCCAGAAGTAGATCCTATACTTGGCCCTGAAATGAGGTCCACCGGAGAAGTTTTGGGGATGGCTGATTCTTTTGGGCTGGCCTTTTATAAAGCGATGGAAGCAGCGAAGCAGCTGATACCCACCGAAGGAACAGTTCTTATAACTGTTTCAGATATTGAAAAGCCCGCAGCACTTCAGGTTGCCAGACAATTCGAGAGGCTTGGTTTTAAGATCAAGGCTACACGAGGGACATTTCAGTTCTTTTCCGAAAACGGTATCAAAGCTGAACCTATTGATAAAATAAATGAAGGCCGTCCTAACATTGTGGATGCCATCAAGAGCAAAGAAATTCAGTTGGTGATCAATACACCAAGCGGCAAGCTAAGCAAATATGATGATTCATATATCCGTAAAGCAGCAATCAGATATAAAGTAACTTATATAACTACAATAGCTGCAGCTATTGCTGCTGTCCGCGGGATAGAAGCCTTTAGACAAGGGCATGGCGACGTTAAATCTCTTCAGAGCTACCATGATGATATTAGATAGAAAAATCTTTGCCCCATCTCCTGATGGAAAAGGTCTTTTGAAAATATTTAGTGTTCCCCCTTTTTATATACTCCTGTCTAATCCGTAGCTTTCTGACCTGTTTAGCCCGAAAAATGCAGTTAGATTTTAAAGCTGATAGGCACATATGCCTACCGTGAATTGCATTTTTGGGATAATAAGATTCTAGATAGAAATTATGTTAAGATTATCACCTTATGAAAATACCGTTTAGAAAGTCAAAAAAGGGTATAACTTTAAAGGTAAAAGTTGAACCAAGGTCTTCAAGAAAAGGTATTTCCGGACTTTTAGGTGATACCCTGAAGATACGGGTCAATGCCCCTCCGGTAGGAGGGGCTGCAAACGAGGAACTGATAGAGATTCTTTCCGAGGAATTAGGCATAAAAAAAACTTCCATAAAAATTGTCAGCGGACAGTCTTCAAGGAACAAGGTTGTAGAGATAGAAGGAGCAGATTCGATTTCTTGACATACTTATGACTAAATAGTAGTTTATACCTTAAAGTTGCTTAAGATGGAATGTATATTTAAGGAGATATGATAATGCTTGATCCGAAGTTTGTAAGGGAAAATATCGATACAGTAAAAAGGTCTCTTGAGAACAGAAATTATATACTTCCTATTGATGAGTTCTTGATAATTGAAGAAAAAAGGCGGTTCCTTCTGAGAGAATCTGAGGAACTCAGGAACAGGAGAAATATTGTAACTGATCAGATAGCTATTTTAATAAGTAATAAACGAGATGCATCAGGACTTATAGAGGAAATGAAAGGTGTTTCAGACAGGATTAAAGAACTTAATGACAAAATCAAGAACCTGGAAGAAAGTACAGATAATTTTCTCCTTAACATTCCCAATATCCCCCATGAAACTGTTCCTGTTGGAAAAGATGAAACAGAAAACGTTGAGATAAGAAAATGGGGTGAGCCGAAACAGTTTGATTTTGAGCCGCTGAATCATTGGGACATCGGTGAGATGCTTGAGATAATTGATTTTGAAAGGGCATCCAAAATTGCCGGTGCAAGGTTTTCCCTGACAAAAGGGCTTGGTGCAAAACTTGAAAGATCTCTAATGAACTTTATGCTGGATTTAAATACATCAAAAGGCTATAAAGAAGTATTTCCGCCGATAATTGTAAATAGAGAAAGCATGACAGGTACAGGACAATTGCCGAAATTCGGGATGGAGCTTTTTAGAATAGCTGATCCCGAGTTATATCTTATACCAACAGCTGAAGTGCCGGTAACAAATATACACAGAGATGAAATCCTGATTGAGAAAACCCTTCCAATTTATTACACTGCATATACACCCTGTTTCAGGCGTGAGGCAGGCTCATATGGAAAAGACGTAAGAGGCCTGATAAGACAGCATCAGTTCAATAAGGTTGAACTTGTTAAGTTTGTAAAACCAGAAGACTCATATAATGAACTTGAGTCTTTGACTAAAGATGCAGAAGACATCCTTCAGAAGTTAGAGCTTCCATACAGAGTTGTAGCACTCTGCACGGGCGATTTGGGTTTTGCTGCATCTAAGACATATGACATTGAGGTGTGGCTTCCCGGCCAGCAGAGATACAGGGAGATATCCTCGTGTTCTAATTTTACCGACTTTCAGGCAAGAAGGGCAAAAATCCGGTTTAAGAGAGAAGGAAAGAAAGGTACTGAATTTGTACATACACTAAACGGCTCAGGCCTTGCCATAGGCCGCGCACTTGTAGCAATTCTCGAAAATTACCAGCAGAAAGATGTAAGTGTGGTCGTCCCTGAAGTACTCAGGCCGTATATGGGAGTGGATGCAATAAAGTAAATAATATGACCATTCGTGAGCAGACAGAAGAGATAGAAAAGAAGATCCTTCATCCAAGGGCTTGCCTGAGTTCACAAAGCAAAGGCAGGTTACGGCCTGAAAAAGAAGGAGAGATAAGGACATGCTTCCAGAGAGACAGAGACAGGATTATTCACTCGAAAGCTTTCAGGAGATTAAAACATAAAACCCAGGTTTTCCTTGCCCCAACAGGAGACCATTACAGGACCCGTCTTACCCATGTCCTTGAGGTAGCCCAGATAGCAAGGACAATAGCAAGGGCGTTACGATTGAATGAAGATTTGACAGAGGCTGTTGCCCTTGGCCATGACCTTGGCCATACTCCATTCGGTCATGCTGGCGAAGATATACTAAGAGAGATACATCCTGGCGGGTTTGACCATTACAAGCAGAGCCTAAGAGTTGTTGATTTCCTCGAGCAGGGCGGAAAGGGATTGAATCTTACATATGAGGTAAGAAATGGTATAGTCAAGCACTCAAAAGGGAAGGGACTTATAATACCTGAAAGTAAAAGTGACCGGGCAGTTACACTTGAAGGACAGGTAGTGCGTGTGTCTGACATTATTGCATATGTTAACCATGATCTTGATGACGCTCTCAGAGCAGGGGTGATTAAAAAATCAGACATACCCGGAAAAATAATAAAAGTTCTCGGTGATACACATTCAAAAAGGATAGATACAATGGTAAAAGACTTTATTTACCGTTCTGTAGAGACAGACCTTTTGGAACTCCGCATAAGTGAGGATATTCTTTCAGCTATATATATGCTCAGGGATTTTCTATATGAATCTGTATATGAAAGCAATAAGATAGTCAAGGAATTTAAAAAGGCAAAGAAGGTCCTTCGTGATTTGTACGCTTACTACCTCGAACATATGGAGGAAGTGTTTGTTAATATACCGAAGGAAGAAAAACTAAATAAGCATCGGATGGTATGTGATTTCATTGCAGGTATGACTGACAGATTTGCTCTTATGACATATGAAAGGCTTTTCCTCCCGCAGCAGTGGACTGTTCTTTGATTAGATTTTAACGCCTGGAATCAGTGGCGGGCAACCGCCCCAACCGCCCGTCCGCTGGCATGACTTGATAGATGTTTCTTTATTATTTTTGACTTTAAAGGGTATTTTTCAGGACTTTCGATATTGTCAATTTCCAAATCAACATCCAATTCCGGCCAGTACAAATGGTAACCGTGAAGCAATTGAACGTTTTGTATGGAATTCAAAGTTTGATCTTTAAAGTAAGGGAAATCTTTATAACTCAGGAAATATTCTTTTTCTTTTACAAAAAGCCAGATGCCAAAAGGGGTTATATTTTCAACGCTTACTAAAATGTCTTTGCCACGCTTTGATAATTTCATTTCTATGCTCCTCGACAATTTTTTGAATTTCGTTTAATTTTCTTGGATTCAACCCATAATATATGGCTAATGATACTATAGGCTCCAGCCAAAATTTAGCTTCTCCATCCTCGCATGTTACATGGATATGAATTCGCTCCTCTTCGTTTGAAAGGAAATAAAATCTATACCCTTTCTCTCTGAAAATTGTAGGACTCATTATGACTAAAATTTAAAACAATTTATTCTTTTTTGCAATCTAATGCCTGAAGTCACCGGCGGGCGGACCGCCCGTCCGGTGATTGGTTTGTTATGTGTTCTTCTTGATTATTTTTACAAGTTCTTCTTGATTACAGACTTTATCATATTTTTCTTTTCTTATTTCTTTGCTCGATATATCAATTTTTATTCTTTTCAGAAAATCTTTGAAATCAGGATTCATTGTCAATTTATTTATTGTATCCCAATCAAGATTTTCACTTGGTCTTGCTGGAAATAATATTTCTGACGAGTCTGGTTCCTCTATATTGATTTTGATTACACCAATTCCGAAAGAAGTTGAAAGTCTCCTTAGTTCTGTTTGAGAATCTTCATCTACAGATATTTCGGCTGCAACTAAGTATCCTTCATGTGCCCATGATGAATTAGAGACAGTTTGGAAGAATGATTCTCGTAAATTTCCAAATGTTAGTTCTCGCTTGATTTCAAAAGAAAAAAGCTTTATTGCCATGCTTCCAATCGACGCACCGAATTCAACTACCTCAGGCTTCCAATCATCAATGGGGAAATAGCAACCCACCATGTCTGGATGAATCCATTCTCCAAATTCCTTTTTATCCGACTTTGAATGTTGAATAGTTTTTGTATATGCCTTGAGATAATAATTTGCGTAATATGTCAAGAAGGGGTGAAGGTCTTTTTCTAGATATTCAGGCTGTTTTGAAAGGATTACATTTTCATCTTGTGCTTGTTCAATCAATTTTAGCTCATCATTACTGGCAAATTTTTTTAGATGAAAGAGTTTCGGCCTCGTTCCTACTTTGATAAAAGGGCTGTCCTTTCGATCTCTTACATTACAATAAAGCTGTGCTCCCAATGTTGCCCATGGGGTTTTCCCTTGGCTGTGGAGGAGCTTGTCATAGCCCTTTGTTTTAGCAATCTCCCAAATATCAGTTGCAGATAATGGTTTCTGTTCCTCTTCAAGAATTCGCTTTGCCAGTTCAATGAATGTCAGTTTTTCCATTTGTCCCCTCTATGTTCTTACACACAACTTATTTTATCTTGTTATATTATTTGTGTAAAGCATATAGCTAATAAAGAAGGCTGTCAAGAAAGATTCAAATAGAAAGCCTGATAAAAGTCAAAAATTGCAATATAAGAATCTTAATTCCTGTTTGACAAATTACCAATAAAAAGTAATAAATTTATATATGCCGGCAAATCTTCCACCAGAATATTTTGATGCTGAGAAGAGGTTTAAACAGGCATCAACACCTTCAGAAAAAATTACTGCGCTTGAATACTTGATATCTACTGTTCCAAAACACAAAGGGACAGACAAGTTAAGGGCTGATTTAAGGAGAAGACTTTCCCAGTTCAGAAAAGAAACATTAAGTAAAAAGAAAGGGGGCAGGGGTGACCTTTATGTAGTTCAGAAAGAAGGGGCAGCACAGATAGCCCTTGTCGGATTCCCAAACACCGGAAAATCGTCTCTGCTTGCATGCCTGACAAATGCCCTGCCAGTGATTGCAGATTATCCTATCTCAACACTTACCCCATTACCTGGAATGATGCCTTTTGAGGATATACAGATACAGCTTGTAGATTTACCTCCGATTGGAAACGAGGCGACTGACGGGTGGGTATCTGGGATTTTACGGTATGCGGACGCACTTATGCTCATAGTAGATCTTTTAGATGACCCTGAAGTACAGGCAGAGCTACTTATTGAGCAACTTGAAAGGTGGAATATACATATAATATCGAAATCCGAAATCCGAAATCCGAAATTCGAAAACAGAGTTGGGGTATACAAAAGGGCGATTCTTGTTGCGAATAAAAAAGAGCTCCGGAATACTGATGACAACTTTATAAGCCTCATACGGAAATATGAAAATGTTTATACATGTATTTCAATATCTGCACTGAGGAAAGATAACCTCGAAGAACTGAAGAGAGCAATTTTTGATCTTTCAGGGATTATCAGGGTATATTCAAAACCACCCGGGAAAGAGCCGGACATCTCAACCCCGTTCACAATACAATCAGGCTCTACTGTACTTGATCTTGCCAGGATTATACACAAGGATTTCATATTTAATCTGAAATTTGCCAGGATATGGGGTTCTGCGAAATTCGATGGTCAGAGGGTGGAGAAGAATTATATTTTAAAAGACAAAGACATCGTTGAATTCCATATTTAAAGTCTATCCATAAACTAAGGTTTATTATCATTCTTGCGGAAGCAGGAATCCAGAAACTATTGAGAATACTTGATCCCCGTTTTTCAGTCATTCCGGCTTGTCCGGAATCTTTCTGTAAGAAGGATTCCCGATGCGTTTCACTTGCGGGAATTATTTCATTTATAGCTTTTGTAGTCCTCGGCTCAACACAGATTGATACGTCGGGTAGGGGGTGGAAAGCTCTGTATCATCAGGGAGTGATTGATGAGAGAGAGTATTATCCGCCCTGGCGGATTCCCGCCTCGGGCGGGTCGCCGAGGAGACGCTGAGGCGAATGAGAATAGATTTAAGATTTTGTGAGACAAACTTACGCAAACACTAAACAGCGGAGCTATTTTACATAATCTGGGAATTAAAAAAACCGTTTTTTTATTTTTGAAAGTTCCTAACTCTTGTTTATTTCTTCATCTACTCCGCACTCAGGCTACTCTTAATTAAATGCGGATTACATCTCCTAATACACACCCCTTAACTAATAAAGCATAGGGGATTAAGCGATAGTGAAACTTAATAGCTTG
>MHEF01000128.1 GCA_001805125.1 Nitrospirae bacterium RBG_13_39_12 | reverse complement strand
CAAAATCAGCGGAAAAAGCTCATTGAGGTTGCAGCGTGAGAACCAGACATTTTCATTTTGCCGAAAACCGGACATTTTCATTTTGCCTTGACATTACAGAATTTTGCCTTGAAAAATCGTATTGTCTATGTTATTTTTTGCATATTAAAAAACAATTTCTTATTAATTAAGATTATTTATTTTAAGGAAAGGAATTTGAGAATCAGGTTTATGAGAAAGTATCCCGTCAGATTCCTGCCAGCGGTTTTGCTTGCAGGGCTGCTCCTTTCCGCAGGGTGTTCAGACTCCGGGAATAGACCATATTCAGGACAGCATCTGCTACAGTTTGAGGAATTCCAGTCCATTCCAACGAACGGTGCACGCGACTGGAGGTTTTTTACCATTGGAAATGATAGCTTTCTGGTTGTGGCCAATAATTTTAACGGTCAGACCCCCAATATAGATTCAAAAATCTATAGGTGGGACGGGACAAAATTCGTCGAATTCCAGACAATCCCCACGAACTGGGCCACTCAGTGGGAGTTTTTTACAGTTGCCAATGACAGTTTTCTTGCTGTTGCTAACAATAATATGGGGGGTGGCATCTTTGACATTGATTCAAAAATCTACAGGTGGGACGGGACAAAATTCGTCGAATTCCAGGCAATCCTCACTCACGGGGCCTCAGGCTGGAAATTTTTCACCATGGGTGGTGATTGTTACCTTGCGGTTGCTAACAACAGAAGCGGCACAGCCAATTTTACCATAGATTCGATGATATACAAGTGGGATGGAGAAAAGTTTGTCGAATTCCAGGCAATTTCAACCAACGGTGCGTTGCGCTGGGAATTTTTCACCATAGACGGCGACAGCTTCCTTGCTGTTGCAAACTATTCGACCGACTTCACTACCAATTTCAACATTGATTCAAAGATCTACAAATGGGACGGCTCGAAATTTGACGAATACCAGTCAATCCCGACAAACGGCGCCCACGACTGGAATTTTTTTACTATTGGATCAGTTCTTTACCTGGCGGTCGCCAATCTGCACAGCGGGCCTTACCAAACTGGGCTGGAGATTGACTCGAAGATTTACAGATGGGATGGCGCCAAATTTATCGAGTTTCAGTCTATCTCTACCTCCGGGGCAGTCGGATGGGGATTTGCTTCCCACGGGCCCGACAGTTTTCTTGCAGTCGCCAACTGGAAAAACGACGCTGGTTCCTATCTGGTCGACTCAAAGATTTACTCTTGGGACGGTTCAAGATTTGTTGAATTCCAGTCTATTCCAATGAACGGTGCTTCGGACTGTGAGTTCTTCATTATCGGGAGCGATCTATATCTGGCTATTGCGAATGTTGGGGGAGGGACAGCCGGACCTAACACCGAGTCAAAGATTTACCGCCAGAAAAGGCGTTTATTTTAATAGGTGATTTATTAATTTAATTTTCGTAGCTGGATTATTAGAAATAAAACGAATGTAAAATGTGAGGTTGTTTAAAAAAGGGTTCTGGCTGTGCTCTCCGAATTTAGAGGGGCGCCGAATATGATCATAAACAAACTGATTTATAAATAAGGAGTGACGAAACCATGCGTCTTAAAGGAAAGAAAATAGGAATCCTCATGGAAAGTGATTACTATGAAAAAGAGATATTTTATTACCAGTTACGCTTTGCTGAAGAAGGAGCAGACCTGCATTTTTTGACCCGTCTGTGGGGACATGAGAGGTTGACCTTTACAGGCCACGAATACAAGATACCATTTGAATGCTGCGAAAGTTTCGAGAATATGGATGATGATACACTAAAAAGTTATTC
This sequence comes from Nitrospirae bacterium RBG_13_39_12, assembly GCA_001805125.1. Taxonomy (GTDB): domain Bacteria; phylum Nitrospirota; class Thermodesulfovibrionia; order Thermodesulfovibrionales; family SM23-35; genus RBG-13-39-12. Next base: position 7,804 of record MHEF01000128.1, on the reverse strand, counting down.
TGCAATCATAATACCTTCTGCATATGTATCAGACAGACTGAGATATACGGAACAAGTAGATAAATTGCCTCCTGCTTGTAAATTTCTTATAAGGGCATTTTCAGAGAAAAATGTTCTGAAAGGAATAATATGTCATGGTATGTGGCTTCTTGCACCTGTGCCTGAACTGGTAAAAGGCAGAAGAGCGGTTGTGCATAATAATCTTATAGGAGATGCAAAGAATATGGGGGTTATATATGTCGATGAGGATGTTGTGGTGGATGATGACCTTGTGACAGGACGCACCGGCGGACATTGCCATATATTTGCAAAAAAGATAATCAAACTCTTGTCCTGAAATGCTGATTTCGTTTAGGGGGATAAGTTATGGCAAAAACAATTTTTACTCATGTTGGAATTACATGTAACGACCCGATTGTAATAGAAAAGTTTTATGCAAAACATTTTGGTTTTAAGAGGGCGAGGGTATATGAACCGGGCCCAAACCAGGTGGTTATGATAAAATCAGGTGATGTCTATCTTGAATTGTTTAAGGCTACAGAGGAAGCACCTTTTTCTCAACACAAAGGAAGTGGTCCGGAGTTTCCCAGTTTGAGACATTTAGCTTTTTTGGTAGATGACCTTGATGCAAAACTTAGGGAAATGGGAGGCGATGCACAAATATCACTGGGTCCCCTTGAGATGAGCCAGTATATACCCGGCATGAAGGCGTGCTGGATAAAAGACCCTGAGGGCAATATAATAGAACTTAATCAGGGGTATGTAGATGAAAACAAGCCACCCCCTTTATATGAGTAAATAATTGTAACAGTTAAATGGTTTTATGGCTTAATGTCAGGCTTCCAGCCTGACATTAACGGCGGACAGTTACAAATAATTTAAGGAGGACATATGAATATTGATTTTACATTTTCCGACACAATTGCAGGATATGTAACAGGTTTTAACTCAATAGAACGCTGGGTTACAGTAATGACCTCCGACAGGCGTGAATTCAAGATATATCTTACACAGAGTACTTATGGACATATTACATATAATCTAGGCGAGTCTTATTTAGACGCTACCGGAATTTTAAATCAATTGCTTGCTCTTAACCGTCAGTTTGTCTACGTTTATGGTACATTTTATCCAAACATTGAAAGAGGTCCTAAGTTCGAGGCCCAGTGGTTGGTATTCCCGGGTAAAGGTCCGGGCGTATACCGTCACGAAGAACCTGATTGGTGGATCAAGCAAATCCATTCTATTGGTACAAACTATCTTAAATGGCAGTTTAACTACCCTGAAGAAGAGATCGATTACAGAAACTATCGTACATTCTTACAACTGAGCGGTGAAAAAAAGGGCGACTACCTGCAAGAAACCGATACCATTTCCCGTCTTGTTTATGGTTTTGCATCGGCTTACCTGCTAACAGGGGAAGAACCATTTTTAGAGGCTGCTGAAAAGGGTACTGAATACCTTCGTGAGCATATGAGGTTTTATGACCAGGATGAAGGATTGATTTACTGGTATCACGGTATAAAGGTTCAGGGTGAAAAGGAACATAAACTCCTGACCTCCGAATTTGGAGATGACTATGATTCCCTCCCGATGTATGAGCAGATATACGCCCTTGCAGGACCAACGCAAACCTATCGGATTACAGGGGATACTAAGATACTCTGGGATATAGAGAAAACTATAGAACTCTTTGATAAATTCTATAAAGATAACGAATTGGGAGGCTATTTTTCTCATATAGACCCGATAGAATTAAATCCGCGTGCTGAATCCCTCGGTCAGAACAGGGCTCGTAAAAACTGGAACTCTGTAGGTGATCATGCACCGGCATATTTAATAAATCTCTACCTTGCAACAGGTAAGCGAGAATATGCTGATATGCTTGAGTATACCTTTGATACGATCGTATCCCGTTTCCAGGATTATGAAAACAGCCCATTTGTTCAAGAACGATTTTACGAAGACTGGAGTCATGACAAAACATGGGGCTGGCAGCAAAATCGTGCTGTTGTAGGACATAATCTGAAGATAGCATGGAATCTCATGAGGATGTATTCCCTGAAACCGAAAGATGAATACGTTAACTTTGCCCGTAAAATAGCTGAGATTATGCCGAAAGTGGGATGTGATTTACAGCGTGGGGGTTGGTATGACGTAGTAGAACGTGAGATAAAGCCGGATGGTAAGCATCATCGATTCGCCTGGCACGATCGTAAGGCATGGTGGCAGCAGGAACAGGCAATACTTGCTTATCTGATACTCCATGGTATTTTAAAAGATGAAGAATATTTAAGGCTTGCCCGTGAAGCTACTGCATATTATAACGCCTTCTTTCCGGACCATGATGATGGAGGTATCTATTTTAATACACTTGCCAATGGGTTACCATACCTATTGGGCAATGAACGCCTAAAAGGTAGCCATTCGATGAGCGGTTACCATAGCATGGAACTTTGCTATTTATCTTCTGTCTACATAAACTTGCTTATTACTAAACAGCCGATGTATTTATATTTCAAGCCGTATCCTAATTCTTTTAAGGATAATATTCTCAGTGTTTCTCCGGATATTTTACCTGATAAAAGCATTTCTATCGACGAATGTTATATTGATGATGAATTGTATAAGGATTATGATTCAGCAGGATTAACTATTAAATTACCTGATACCCAAAAACATATTAGGGTTAAAGTTAAACTTGTTCCTAAAACGTGGTTAGATTGAGCAAAGGGGGACAAAAATGAGTATAAACACTATGTCAATAAAAGATATTGCAGTAGTCGAACTTGAAGGGAGTATTGACAGCGCGACAGCACCGGATGTCCAGAAGGAGGTACTTTCTGCTACCGAGAATCAGATTAAGGTTATTCTTGATATGAACAAAGTAACATATCTATCCAGCGCAGGATTAAGGATGCTCCTTTTGGTCTACAGGCAGATTAAAGCCCGGAATGGTAACATAGCTTTAGTCGGTCTATCGGAAGAGATTAAAGATGTAATGTCTAACACGGGTTTTATAAAGTTTTTTGTTATTGCTGACACAATAGACGATGGGGTTAATGTACTTGCAAAACAGGGGGGGGGATAATGATAATAGATGAACGTATTGATTATTACCCTACACATGTATCTCAAGGTTTCAAACTAAGACGGGGACGACCGATTCCCTTTGGGGCAACAATGGTACCTAATGGAGTCAATTTTTCGATCTATTCCAGCGCCTCGACCTCCTGCACCCTTGTTTTGTTTGAAAGAGGAGCTTCTGAACCGATGGTTGAAATCCCTTTTCCGGAGGAATTCAGAATTGGCAATGTATACTGCATCATAGTCTTTGATCTTGACTATGAAAGGATAGAGTACGGCTATCGGATGGATGGGCCCTTTGACCCCAAAACAGGGCACCGTTTTGACAAAACCAAGATCTTGAGTGACCCCTATGCCAAGGCTCTTGGAGGAAGAAATACATGGATGAAACCTCCTAATTGGGATGACATTTATCCATATCGTTCACGACTCGTCTTCGAGGATTTCGACTGGGAAAATGACTGTCCTCTTGAAATACCCATAGAAGACCTGGTGATTTACGAAATGCACGTGCGCAGCTTTACAAGACACCCTTCTTCAGGCGTTAAGAATCCTGGTACTTTCAGTGCTGTTAGAGAAAAGATCCCCTATTTAAAAGAATTAGGCGTTAATTGTATTGAACTCATGCCGATATATGAATTCGATGAATGGGAAAATAGCAGAAGACATCCTGAGACAGGAGAATTACTCGTTAATTACTGGGGATATAGTACAGTTAATTTCTTTTCACCAAAGGCGGGTTATGCTGCAACCGGCAAGTTTGGTATGCAGGTCGATGAATTTAAAACCCTTGTCAAGGAATTACATGGAAATGGGATAGAGATTTTCCTTGATGTCGTATTTAATCATACTGCCGAAGGCGACCATCGAGGACATACAATTTCGTTTCGTGGGATAGACAATAAGACTTATTATATGCTCACTCCCGAGGGATACTACTTCAACTTTTCAGGTACAGGTAATACCCTTAATTGTAATAATCCAATTGTTCGCAACATGGTCCTCGATTGTCTAAGGTATTGGGCTTCGGAATACCATATAGACGGGTTTCGCTTTGATTTAGCATCTATTTTAGGAAGAGACCCTTTCGGATATCCTCTGTCAAACCCTCCGCTTCTCGAATCTCTTGCCCATGATCCAATCTTGGCAAAGTGCAAGTTGATTGCTGAGGCATGGGATGCAGGCGGGCTATATCAGGTTGGTTCATTTCCGGCATATGGACGCTGGGCAGAGTGGAATGGCAAGTACCGTGACGCAGTTCGTAAGTTTTTGAAAGGCGATCTTGGTATGATTGGAAAAATTTCCCAACGCATTCAAGGGTCTCCCGATTTATATTGCTACCGCGGTCCAACTGCCAGTATCAACTTTATTACCTGCCATGACGGTTTTACTTTATATGACCTTTTCTCGTATAACTACAAACATAATGAAGCCAATGGGGAAAATAACAACGACGGCTCTAACGACAATAACAGTTGGAATTTTGGATGGGAAGGTGAAACAGGTGACCCTGAAATCAATTCCCTACGCCATCGACAGATTAAAAATGCTCTTACTATTTTGATGATGAGTCAGGGCGTACCCATGATTCTCATGGGTGATGAGATGGGAAGAACCCAGCATGGCAATAACAACGCATATTGTCATGATAATGAAATTAACTGGATGGACTGGAATCTATTGGGAAAAAATACGGATTTATTTCATTATACAAAAAAGATAATTCATTTCCGCCTTGTGCATCCTGTATTAAGGATCTGTTATCATTTTCAGAACTGTGATTACGTAGGCAGCGGGTATCCGGATATCAGCTTTCACGGCACCAAAGCCTGGCATGCCGACTGGTCAGGTACAAGCCTGGTGTTTGCATTTTTACTCTGTGGAAAACATGCTAAGCAGGGAACAATTAATGATGATTACATATATGTTGCAATGAATATGTACTGGGACGCCCTTAATTTTGAACTTCCTCGTTTGCCTGAAGGAATGAGATGGCATGTATTTGCAAATACCTCCATGCCTCCTCCGGAAGATATAAATGAAATCGGTAAAGAACCTGTTTTGGAAAATCAATATAATTTTTTAGTCGGTCCACGTTCTGTAATAGTTATAGTGGGGCGGTAATCTTTTTAATAAATGCTAAAGCTCATTGCAAAATAAGGAGGATTACAACTATGGGTCTTCAAGTAATGTCCGAGGTTACACAGGGTATAGCAAAGGTAACACTTATCGGGGAAGTGGATTCAGCTTCGGCCGTTATATTTAAAGATGAGGTTGATAAAGTTGCTTTACAATCGCCGAAAGAAATAGTTTTTTTTATGAAAGACTTGAATTTTATGTCTTCAGCCGGATTAAGGGTAATAGTCTTTGCCAAACAAAAATTAGGTTCCGAGGTTCCGATATATATAGTAAATCCACAGGAAGGAATTATAGACACCCTTCAAAAAACAGGCCTCCATCACAGCGTCTTTATAGTTGATTCTTACCCTGTAACAGGTTGATTTATGATATGAAATCCAGAACATTTCCAGCCACCGTAGAATCCCTTGCTATTATTCGTGAATATTTAACAGAGTTTTCAGCGGCTGCCGGATTAGATAAGAAGCAAACATACAATCTCTGCCTTGCAGTTGATGAGGTAGTTACAAACATATTCCTTTACGGGTATGGAAAGTCAGGACGGAAGGGTGTTGTGGAAATATACACTGAAATGGACGAGAATCAAATCAAGATTACTGTAGAGGATGATTCCCCACCATATGACCCTACAAAGCAAAAACTCCCTGATGAAGAAGACCTGAAAAAACCGCTGGAAGAGCGACCTATTGGGGGACTGGGACTCTTTCTTACGATTAGCAATGTAGATGATTTCAAGTATGAATACGTAAATGAACGGAACAGGAATATTTTCATTGTAAAACGATCATCATCAGAGTAAATATATTAAATAACCGCGGGGTATTATTTTAAAAATGTTAAACAGGTTGCATATTCGAGGAAAGTTATTACTGTTACTCTTTTTAGCCAATCTGATCTTCACATTGGCTTTCGCTCTCCATGATTACTACACCACACGGAAGGCGGTCATAGAAGGTATAAATAGCGACATAGAAGCTACTGCCTACGGCGCTTACAACATTTTCCCCGAAAACTTCTACGAGAAAATTGAAAATAAAGCAAGTGTATCAAAAAAGGAGTTTAAAAAATTCATGTATATCCTTTCGAATTATGCAAAAAAAACAGATGCTAAATACATTTATTCAATGATGAAGTTTGGCAATGATATTTATTTTATTTTATCCACTGAAGAAGAGGACTTTTTTAATATTTATGATACAGCCCCCGAAGCTTTAAAACAGACATTCCTGGATGGAGAGAGGCGTATTGTAGACTATACTGATGAATATGGCGCATTCCGTTCGGTTTTTATTCCCTTTGAAACCCAGGGTGGTAAGAGGTACGTCATCGGGGTTGATGTGCCTGCTGAATTCATGAGCGATAGATTGACAACGGCACTGCTTCATACTTTTCTGATCGGCACAGTTATTTTCGTGGTTTTCTTCATCATTGAATATGTGGTTATTACCCGTATAGTCAGGCCTTTAGTGAAGCTAACCGTTTCCACAAAAAAGTTAGTTGAGGCAGATTTCAACTGGAGTGAAGAAATTCAAACTGAAATAAAAAAAATGACCGAATCTCGTAAGGATGAGGTAGGTGACCTTGCAGGCACGATGTCGTATATGCATACAATGCTGTCGGAATATATCGTTAAGCTCAAGGAAACAACTGCTGAAAAAGAGAGAACCGAGAAAGAGATAGCTATTGCCCGCGATATACAGATGGGTATCCTGCCGCAGACCTTTCCTGCCTTCCCAGGGCATAAAGATTTTGACCTACACGCGATAATTGAGCCTTCAAGGATTGTAGGAGGTGATCTATACGATTACATCCTGTTAGACGATGAACGGCTTTTTTTCATGATCGGAGATGTCTCTGATAAAGGTATAGCAGCTGCATTGTTCATGGCAATAACTAAAACTCTATTTAGAACCCATGTCCTTTCTAAAAATTTTGGAACCCTCAGTGAACTTGTTAGTATGATAAATTACCAGCTTTCCCAGAATAATCCATCATTGATGTTTGTAACTGTTTACTCGGGGATATTAAACCTGAAAACAGGGGTGATTGAATATGTTGATGCAGGGCATGAGCCACCCTTTATCCTGCGAGCTGAAAGCGGTGTGGAAATGCTTCAGAAGAGGGAAGGGCTCGCTATCTGCTTTGATGAAAATTATGTTTACACCTCTTACAGGATTCAACTGAAACCCGGAGATGGGATTGTTCTTTATACAGACGGACTCACAGATGCTATGAATGAAAAAGGGGAGCGGTTACATGTGGAAGGAAACTTAAGAACTCTTCAAAAATACTTCAAAGATGCTCCACCTGAAAGTATTAATAAGGAATTGTTTAAATCGACAAAAAACTTTGTCGGTAACGCAGAACAGTTTGATGATATCGCAATTTTAACCATTCGGTACTATGGGGAAGTATAGTTGCAATGAAAAATAGACAATTGGAATCCGGCTTACAACGACCTCTTGAATTCCAATTTTAAAAAACTTTTTGTATCCTCTGATACCTTAAATCTTTCATCTCCTCTGAAGCCGGCAATCCACACAATATCATCCCCCGACATAATTATTGGTATTTCATT